>JAIRUG010000004.1 GCA_031254535.1 Rickettsia sp. | reverse complement strand
TAGTAATGGATAATATCAATTTCCATCATACAAAGAAAGTAAAAGATTTAATAGAGTCAGTGGGCTGTAAGATTCTTTTTTTACCAACATATTCACCAGATTTGAACCCAATAGAGCATTACTGGTTAAAATTAAGCAGCAGATCAGGAAAACTGCTGGTAATTTCTCTGATTTCTTTCAGGCAGTTTGGGCAGCATTAGCTGATGTCGCCATATTATCTGGTTAAGCTATACCTACAGTGTCATTGCTAGGAGGCGTAAGCCGACGAAGCAATCCAGGAAAGTGATTAGAAATGGATTGCTTTGACCATTACATGGTCTCGCAATGACGTTAGTTTGCTATGGATAAATACTATTCAGGTTAGATATACATCTCCTTAATTCTTGCCATAATCTTTTCGGAGATATTTGAGGGAGTAAGACCAAAATATGAGTATAAATCACTAGACGAAGCAGATAAACCAAATTGTTCCATTCCAAAGAACATGCCGTTTTCCCCGATGATTCGATGCCAGCCAAAACTACTTGCAGCTTCTATAGCAACTTTTAATTTGGCATTGGATAGGATATTTTGGATATAGCCAGGCGGTTGTTTAAAAAATAACTCAAAACATAACATTGAAATCACATTTATATTAAAGCCATTTTTGCTTAATATGTCTTGTACCTCTAAGGCAATTGACAATTCAGAACCGGTGGCAAAGATAGCAACATCTACTGTCTCTTGATTATCCCCTGACAATATACTCTTCTGATTTGAGTATATATACCCACCTTTAGAGCATAAATTTTGTGAAGTTATTCGGCTAACTATTTGAGGTACTGCCTGTCTGGTTAAAGCAAGAATAGAAGGACCATCTTTATTAGATAAGGCAATTCTCCAAGATTCAGCTGTTTCAAGGTAGTCTGCCGGGCGTAGTACCATCATATTTGGTAAGCTTCGAAAGGACGTTAGATGTTCAATTGGCTGGTGAGTAGGACCATCTTCTCCTACACCAATTGAATCGTGAGTCATGATGTAGATCACTTGTTGCTGCATAATAGAAGAAAGACGCATAGTTGGTTTCATATAATCAGAAAAGACTAAGAAGGTGCCCCCTACAGGTAAGAATCCTGATAATGCGAGTCCATTCATGATAGCTCCCATAACATGTTCACGAACACCATAATGGATGTAATTGCCACTAAAATTATCTTTATTAATTATTTTACTAACAGTATTTTTGATATTATTGGATAATGATAAATCAGCTGACCCAAAAATAATTTTATCTGATAGTTTGCTTAAATATTCTATAACTCTACCAGAGGAACAACGGGTTGCTTCATCTTTTTCCGGAAGAGGAATATTATCAAGAAAAGAACAATCTATATCAGCTTTGCTCAAATAAGCCTTTTGTTCTTGGGTTATATTAGCAAAGTTTTCTTGCCAACTATTATAACTTGCTTGATTCCTTAACCAAGTCGTACCCCATATCTCTTTTAATTCATCTGATATACTAAACTCCTCATTATTAAAGCCTAAATTTTCTTTTAGAAGTTTAACTTCATCTTTGCCAAGTGGCGAACCATGGACGGCATTTGAATTTACCTTGTTAATAGAGCCTTTGCCAATTAAAGTACGGTAGGCAATGAAATAGGGCTTATCAGAATTTTGTGCCTTAATTAAGCTGGCATTAATTTGTTCAAAATCATGTCCGTCAATAGATTTGGTGATCCATCCCATGGCGGCAAATTTCAGCAGATGGTTTTCAGATACGGCAAGATCGGTAGGACCATCGATGGAGATTTTATTATCATCAAACAAAACTATTAAGTTATTAAGGCATAAATGCCCTGCTAAAGAAGCAGCTTCATAGCTGATACCTTCCATTAGGCATCCATCTCCAATTATACAGTAAATTTTATGTGCACTAAGATCTTTGCCCAATTTTTGTTGATATTTTTTTTGGGCAATTGCCATACCCACTGAGGTGCCAAACCCCTGACCTAATGGACCTGTAGTAGCTTCAATAGCTTCATATGCCCCATATTCTGGATGTCCAGGAGTTTTGGAATGTAATTTCCGAAATTGTTTTAAATCTTCTAGGTGAAAATTTTTATAATTTGTTAAATAATAAAAACTATAAAGCAACATAGAACCATGCCCAGCTGATAGAACCAGGCGATCACGATCAAACCAAGTTGGATCATTAGGATTGAATTTTAGAAAATTAAATACTAATATGGTCATAACATCTGCCATGCCAAGTACCATACCTGGATGCCCTGATTTGGCATGTTCTATGCTATCAGTTGCTAAAACTCTAATACAATTACTTAATTTAGAATATTCTTCTGAATATTTTGGTATTTTATTAAACTTCATTATAATAAATATTAATTTTGTGTTAAAAGATAGGGATAAAAATTTTTTATGAATCTACATCAAAATAGATATTATGACAACAAATTTCTCATGGTTTAGCACTTTATTGCATCAATTATGGTTATCAATTAGTTCAGTAAACTTCTACCAAGATGTTTATAAGTCATATAAAGGATACGGAATTAAGTATATATTTACTGTGTCTTTTATATCCTCATTGATTTATTGTATTGTTATATTTAATTATTTGTTAATTCTCACCGATTACTTTACTGAAAATCGTTTAACAAAAGGCACTATAACTATTGAACATATATTAAAACAATTACCAGAAATCTATTATGATGGTAGTAAAATTTTAGTTGATCAGGATGAACCTATATATTTACTTGATGAAAATGGTAATAAGCTTGCGGTTATAGACTCAAAAAATCAATTATCTTATAGTGAGAAAATCAAAATTCCTATCCTGTTTAGTAGTAACAATATAACTCTTACTACAGTAGAAATAACCGATAAAAAAAAGAGCATATTCAGTATAGGATATTCTAAATTATTTACTCCTGATCAAAAAATTCTTACTGAAGAAGTTATTAAAAAGCATTTTGCCAAAACCCTAATACAAGCACCAAAGATATTTATTTACATTTTAATGCCTATAATAATAGCTTTTCGTTTTGTAACAATTTTATTTGAAAAAAGCTTTATTATCATATTAGTATATTTGTTAACTAACTATTTTGGTCCTAAATCCTCTTGGCAAACATGCATCAGGATAACCCTGTTTTCAAGTGGTGTGGCAATTTTATTACAGCCTATGGTTGTTATATTCTTACCAGAACTGAGTAGTATTATATTTTGTATACAGATGTTCACTAGTTTGTTACTGCTTTTGGCAATGTTGCAGATACGAAGTAAATAGGGAAGGGGGGAATATTGTGGTCAACACTATTAGCGAGGAGGCATAAACCGACTAAGCAATCCATAAAAGTAACTAAAAATGGATTGCTTCGACCATTACATGGTCTCGCAATGACGCCTGGGTTGCATATACGTCATTGCGAGGAGCTACTTAGGGCGACTAGACCTCAATAGTGAAGGATTACTATTACTTACCAATAATGGTGACTTAGCAAGGAAGTTTGAGCTACCATCAAGTAAGTTCGAACGTATATATAAAGTCAGAGCACATGGTAACCCAAGTCTCTTGCTCAAAAATTATAAAAATAGTTATGGGGAGTTTTTATTAGGTGATTTGCAACCAAATCAGTATAAAGAACTGCCACTTGAGAAATTTAAGAAATTTTTGTGATTTTATGATACGAATTATCGCCGGCAAACATAAAAACCGAATAATACCTACCTTAAAAAACTCTAACTATCATCCTTCCACTGGCAAAATTCGAGAGGCGATTTTTAGCATACTAACTTCAGGAGAATTTAGTGATGGCAGGTTATTTACCAATGAGTCTAAAGTTCTCGATTTATTTGCCGGTACTGGTAGTTTAGCTTTTGAGAGCTGTTCCAGAGGTACTGGAGCTGTTACACTAATTGATATAAATACTGATTATTTGCGGATAGCAAAGGAATTTGCTAGTAAAATAGGTGAAATGGATAAGATGACTTTCCTAAATATCAATGCTACAGCTTTGCCAAAAGGTAGAAACAGCTTTGATCTAATTTTTATTGATCCGCCATACTATCAGAACCTTGTACCAAAGGCAGTGAATACTTTAAAAAAAGGTCAATGGTTAAAAGAGGGAACCATTATTGTAGTTGAACTTGCCAAAACTGACAATTTTACTGATGATTGTTTAGAGCTCATTAAAGAAAAAATATATGGTGATAGTAAATTACTTATTTTTCAAAGTGTTCTATAATATATATTATGGAAAATCAAGATACCATTATGATGACTAACACCATAAATTGCCACGCTCACATACGTTCGCTCGCAATGACGATTTATAAACACATACGTCAACTCCTTGCAATGACGTTTAAGATGATAGCTGATAAAAAAGAGTTGCATCACCATAGCATATTTATAGATATTAGTTATTTCCTGATAACCAGCAAATGCACAAACTAGAGATAATTTCATTAGACCTCTTTCGAAACTCTACTTCTGCTGGTAATTTGTACGTCGATGCGGTACTCGAATCCTCACGTACATTAAAGTACGCTGCGGTTCTGCGTTTCGCGTCTCCTTCAAATTCCTCAGCATAAGCAAGTTTTGAAAGAGGTCTATTTAGGCGATACTTTCCCATCATCACTACCATCTTGCATAGTTTCATCTGTTTCAGGACTATCAGCAATCAATGCAGCAGAAACTACCCTTTCTTCTTGCTCGGTTTTAAATAATATTACACCACTAGTATTACGACCAGTGATACGTACAGATTCAAGTTTACACCTAATTAGTTTACCATTATTAGTAATTAGCATCAATTCATCAGACATATTAACTGGCATTACACCAACAACCAAGCCAGTTTTGTTAGACACGTCCATATTAACGACACCACTACCACCACGATTAGTAATCCTATACTCATATGCTGAACTTCTCTTGCCAAAACCATTTTCCGTAACAGTAAGAATAAATTCTTCAGAAAGTGCCATTTCTAAAATCTGTTCTTTAGTTAAATTCACCCCAAATTCTTCCGGTGTAAATTCTTTACCATCAGCTATTAACAACCTGTTTTCTATAGGAATTGATCGGTAAGCTTCTCTTTCATCCATGGTGCATGATATACCTTTTAATATGGTCATAGAAATAACGTAATCGTTTGAAGCAAGTCTCATACCTCTTACACCATCAGAAGTACGGCTTTTAAATACCCTAACTGAACTAGCTGGGAATCTTATAGCTTTACCAGCTTTTGTTGCCAGTAACACATGATCTTCATCTTTACAAACTTTAACATCTATTAAATGATCATTATCATCAAGCCTGATAGCAATTTTACCGTTGGATTGAATACGTTTAAAGTCTGATAAATCATTTCTTCTAATGTTACCTTGGCTTGTAGCAAAAATAATATTTAAATTATCCCACTCATCCTGATTTTCAGGTAATGGCATAATATTACTGATACGCTCTCCTTCTTTTAAAGATAAAATATTGACTATTGGTCTGCCTTTACTCTGAGGATTACCAAGCGGTAATTTATATAATTTTAAGCTATATACCTGACCAGTATTGGAGAAAAACAACATTGGCGTGTGAGTACTGCCAACAAATATTTGAGTAGTAATATCTTCGTCTCTCATTGACAAACCAGGCCTGCCCTTCCCTCCCCGGTTTTGTGCTCTGTAAGTAGCAAGAGGTACACGTTTAATATAACCGCCTAATGTTACGGTTACCACCATTTCTTCTCTTTGGATGAGATCTTCTATATCCTGATCAAAATCACCAAATTCAATGCTAGTAAGGCGGGGTGTAGCGAATTCTTCTTTAATTCTAATTAACTCGTTTTTTAAAATCTCTAAAAATTTCTCACGTGATGATAAAATGACAGTATAACCAGTAATTTCCTGTACAAGTTCGCCAATATCGCTTTCTAATTTATTCTTCTCCATAGCAGTTAAACGTTGTAACCGCATTTCCAGAATGGCTTTTGTCTGTGTTTCAGTAAAATAGCATTTACCGTCATCGGCTATCATTGCTCTATCGTCAACAAGTTTTACTAGATCTATTATACTTGATGCATCCCAAGTTCTTTGCATTAGTTGCTCTTTAGCATTTGCCGAGTCACTTGAAGATTTAATAATTCTAATAACCTCATCAATATTACCAACCGCAATAATTAGCCCTAATAAAATATGTGCTTTATCACGAGCCTTATTTAACAAATAGATCGTTCTCCGAGTGATTACTATTTCTCTAAAATTAACAAAAGTCGCTATCACTTCTTTTAAGTTCATAACTTCTGGTATCCCGTCTTTTAGAGCTAACATAATCACCCCAAAACTGGTTTGTAACTGAGTATAAGAATATATTTGGTTCAGTACCACTTCTGTTACCACATCTTTCTTTATTTCAATTACTATTCGAATACCATCCTTATTTGATTCATCTCTAAGATCACTGATGCCCTCAATACGTTTTTCTTTAACTAGCTCTGCAATTTTCTCAACCAATTTAGCTTTGTTAACCATATATGGTATTTCTGTAATAATAATAGCCTGCCTATTATTAGAAATCTCTTCAATTTCTGTACGTCCTCTAGTTAGAATACTCCCCCTGCCCGTTAAATAAGCTGACCTAATACCGTTTGTACCAAGTACAATACCAGCAGTCGGAAAGTCAGGTCCTTTAACCACTGACATAAGCTCTAATATTTCTATATCATTATTATCAACATATAGGCAACAAGCATCAATAATTTCCCCAAGATTATGAGGGGGAATGTTGGTAGCCATACCTACAGCAATACCATTAGTACCATTCACCAAGAGGTTTGGAAACATTGACGGCAATACCACAGGCTCTCTCTCAGAGCCATCATAATTTGGGGCAAAATCAACAGTTTCTTTGTCAATATCTTCGAGCAATGTATGAGTAACTTTTGCCATTCTTGACTCTGTATACCTCATAGCAGCAGCTGCATCCCCATCTCTCGAACCAAAATTACCCTGCCCACTAACTAATGGTAATCTTAAAGAAAAATCCTGTGCCATCCTCACTAATGAGTCATAAATTGCCGTGTCGCTATGTGGATGATATTTACCCATTACATCACCGACAATTCTTGCTGACTTACGATGAGGTTTGTTAAAATAATTAGAAGCTTCATACATTGCATAAAGGATTCTACGATGCACTGGCTTTAGACCATCACGTACATCTGGAATAGCCCTACTGACAATTACACTCATCGCATAATCTAAGTATGAGCTTTTCATCTCATCTTCAATGTTAACAGATATTAAGTTTTGATGATCTATAATAGTCACAGTTAGAACCTACATTTATTAAAGTAATATTAGAATGGTTTAAGTATAGTACATATTCAGAAGAAAATCTATTGTTGAATGATCATAGACTTAGATTATGTGAACAAAATTAATGAGATGTATGCTCCGCTTAAACATCATGGCTCAGAGCTGCGATGCAGCTTTAATGAATATGGATTGCCGCGACTACTACGTGGTCTCACAATGACGTGTATGCACCTTAAACGTCATTGCGAGGAGGCGTAAGCCGACGAAGCAATCCATTTCTGGTCACTTTTTGGATTGCCACGCTCACGTACGTTCGCTCGCAATGACATTTAGGAACCTATAACAATATCAACAACTTATTCGGGTTAGTATACATAACATTTGTTACTTTGGAATGTCTGAATTATTGAATGAGAAAACGGAGCATTTGGTTGAATTTCTTAAAAAATTAATTATAGCTTGGTTCTTTCCTGTAAAAGACAAATATCGAAAAACTAGATTATCAACCCTAAAAACACTGGGATTATTAAACCCTATTTCCTTAACTTGATGTATATGCTTTATGGAACTGCCTTATAGTTTCAAGCAGTTCTTCGTTTTTATAAGGTTTATGGATTATGTATGTCGCTTGTTCTTGTAAGAGCCCTTGTATTTCCTCATGATTGCTAGACAAACCACTTTGAAAAATTATAGGAATATGGGCAAGATTTTTGTCACTTCTTATCTGTTTATGTACTTCATAACCTGTCATATCAGGAAGAGAAATATCAAGAAATATTATATCTATTTTATCAGCATATATTTTAAATAAATCAACTGCTTCTTGTCCGGTACAAGCATTGATAATTTTATATTTTTGTTCATGACGTAGCACTAAATTGATCGCGTCATGGCAAATTGGTTCATCATCAACAAAAAGTATAGTAAATACTTTTATAATATTATATTTTGTCAGCATTTTGCGTCTCTTTGTCATCGTATACAGGAATCATGAATTCTACCTTTGTTCCTTTTCTACGGTTATTTTCAACAGAAATATAGCCCTTATGAGCTAGTACAATTTCCCGGCAAATAGATAAACCAATGCCAGTACCAATAAAATTATCATTAGTTCGTGAGCTACAAGTAAATATTTCAAAAATAGTTTCGAGCTCTGAGTCTGGAATTCCTATACCTGTATCGATTAAGCTAAAGCACCAATAAGAATTATTTTCATAATTCTTTAAATTAATTACTGCCACAATTAATCCTTCTTTAGTGTATTTGAGGGCATTATTAAATAAATTATTTAATAATTGGTTAATTCTAATTGCATCTCCATTAATCATTGCTTTCGTAATGCCATGATTAATAAGAATAATATTGATTTGATCGTTAAACACGTTTAATTCTGTAAATTGTTGCACAATATTTTTTATAGAATCTAATAGATTCATAGCAGCAAAATTAAACTTCATCCTCCCGGTACTAAACTTAGATAGGTCTAGTAGGTCATTAATTAACTTTATAATATGCTGACTATTCTTAGCTATTATACCAACATACTTTATATGCTCTTGCTCATCCATTTTATCCCAATTCTCATATAAAAATTGTGCTATACTACTTCCTCCATGTATTGAAGTCCTAATTTCGTGAGTAACGTGATTTAAAATATTATCTTGTTCTGATAATTTTTGTTCTAATTCTAATATTTTATTTGAATTACTCCTTAAACTGGACCATAAAAACATCCTGTATCTGCAAATATAAAAAAATACAGGAATCAAAAATATAACTAAAATAGCCCAAATAAGTTGGAACATATGCTTATTTTATTTAAAATAATTATATATTACTTTGTTTTCAAGAATTACTTTTTCATTTTATCATGAATCTGCATGCTCACATATCTTATAGTGGTTAGTATGGACTCACCATTCAAATGAAATTCAATTCTTAAGATCAAAGCAGTATATGTAAGATGAAATATAAAATAACTAAGAAAAGATTAAACTGCTTAAATAAACATGTTACAGTATATATAAACAATGCAATGTAGTAATCTTTGACAATTTATTAATAGAAATCATCAAATTATACAACTAATACTTTATGTATAATATTAAGTATTTTGATAAAATAAATAACTTTTAGTAAACTAGTCAAAAGGTTGTCTTAATGTTATTGCAGCTGATAGAGTCCCTTCATCTAAATAGTCCAATTCTCCACCTATCGGAATACCACTAGCTAGCCTTGATATTTTGATGGTAGAATCTTTGAAATATTCAGTAATGAAATAAGCAGTAGTTTGACCTTCTAAAGTGGAATTAGTTGCAATAATTACTTCGTTAATGTTATTATCCTGACACCTAGCTAGTAATTCTGGTAGTCTTAGTGCTTTAGGATTATGACCATTCGAAGTGGATAAATTATGTCCTAATACATGGTAATGCCCATTAAAAATACCACTACGCTCTATTGCCCATAATTCTGTCACTGTTTCAACAATTGCTATGATAGATCCGTTACGATCATCAGATGAACATACTCTACAAATATGATGAGAATCTATGTTACCACAGATATCACACTTAACAACATTACTATCTACACAACAAAGAACAGAAATTAGACTTTTTAACCTAATATCTTTTTCTTGTAAAAGATGCAGAACTATACGCCTTGCTGATCTTTGACCAAGACCAGGTAGTTTGGAGAAAAGATAAATCAACTGATCTATCTCATTTGGTTTATTCATAGTATACCTTCACTACTTCGCAATGACAGAAATGCTTTACCCAACGCTATTAGCGAGGAGTACGTAAGCACGACGAAGCAATCTAATTTAATGAATATGGATTGCCGTGACCACTATGTGGTCTCGCAATGACGAAAATGCACCCCAATTGTCATTGCGAGGAGCCACTTTAGTGGCGACGAAGCAATCCATATGACAAGCTTCATGGATTGCCACGCTCACATACGCTCGCTCGCTAATAGACGTATATGCACTCCAATCGTCATTGCGAGGAGGTGTAAGCCGACGAAGCAATCCATATTGTTTTTATTATTTTTTAACTCTTAATCACCACAGTTCCAGCAATTTTATCATGCAAAGCTTGACGTTGTTTAGAAAATAGTATAAACCAAATACCAACCAGCACTAATACATATCCACAAAATCTTTTAACTAATTGGCATTTATTAGGTTTTCCAAGAGTTATTGCATCTACTATTTTCATATGCATAATCAGTTTTCCGGGTGTAGCTCCGCAGTAAATCCAAAAACCAATAAAATATGCTGCAACTAAAGCAAAATTAATTATAACCATTAAAATAAACAATGTAAAAACACCACTAGCAGTCACGTTTTGGAGTAATTCCGGTTTCTTGCTACCCATTATTAGTATGTCCGCCATACTAGCTTGGAAAAAAAATAAAGACAGTTTAGATAATATAAAGGTAGTGAGCGGAGTTGTAAACATTGATAACAAAAATGAATCTAGACAAGAAGCAAAAAGCCTGGGAATTAGTTTGGGGTATATAATTTGCTTATTCATTTTTTCTAGCTTAGATTTGTATAATTATTTTAAAATGCACAGCTTAAGGTAGCTACCTTAGGTCATTGTGCTAACTTTCAGGTTATTATAAATTCTCTTTCAAAAGAAGTCTTGTAATATGAGAGCCACACTATTACCAAGCACGATATTTAAGAATTCACTTGAATGCGGAACTACATCAAGACGTGTAGCGATGTCTATATGTTTTTTAGGTGACAATTTGATATTTTTATGATGCATTATATAGGATTTTACTGTTACATATTTTTTATCCAACAATCTAACCCTAATTTGTGGTATTGTTACATCACGGTTGGAATTATTGGTTATCTGGTAGGAAACTTTAATTTGTCCCATTTTTTTATTTTGTTCAACATGGATGTTTCCTATAGTTAGTATATTATCGTTCTCTTTATACAAAGCTGGTATGTTAAACTTTTCATGAAATAACAATAATAATAAAAGAATAATTAAGCTAAACAATAATGTAAGCATAATATGTGAATGTTGAGGAATTTTTGGTGGTAATAAAGCTGGCAAATTAGTACCTTGGGTTAAAAATATTTTATTATTTTCATTAGTGCTAACACTTTTTGCTGTATGATGATCTGATATAATTGGTGGTTGTTGCTTTTCATGTTCTGCTTTTTGATACCAGATATGGTTGCATTGTGAACATTTGACCTTCTTACCGGTCATGCCTATTTGTTCTTTCGACACTATAAAGTTAGTGTTACAACTTGGGCAGGAAATACTCATTTATATACTCTAATTTATGTACTCAAACTATTTAAGTATATTAGGTTGACTTAAAGATAAAGTAAATTATGATTTTTTTTATAATTTAGCAAGGACGTTATGCAAAAACATATTAATACTATAGAAGAATTTTGGCAGATACGCGATAAATTAACTAAAGATTCAGAAAAAACTAATTACGCCAAACAAATATTGCAAGATATTATTGATGGTTTGAATCAAGGATTAATCAGAGTTTGCGAAAAAGAAGGGACTAATTGGCGAGTTAATCATTGGGTAAAAAAAGCAATTTTATTACATATGATAATAACTGATCCACAAATTCATTCTGGAGATTGCATGAGATGGTATGATAAAATTGCTCCCAAATTTTCTACACATTACAGTGACGAATTATTCCAAGCAGATGGCTGTCGTATTGTTCCCGGAGCAATTATTAGAACAGGGGTCTATTTAGCTAGAAACGTTGTTGTTATGCCTTCTTTTATTAATATAGGGGCATATATAGGGGAAGGAACAATGGTTGATACCTGGGCTACTATAGGATCATGTGCCCAAATAGGCAAAAATTGTCATATTTCTGGTGGGACAGGTATTGGTGGTGTATTAGAGCCCATCCAAAACAATCCAGTAATAATCGAAGATAATTGTTTTATAGGTGTAAGATCAGAAATAGCAGAAGGAGTTTTAGTAGAAGAAGGAAGCGTAATTAGTATGGGAGTATTTATTGGTTCTTCTACGAAAATAGTGGATAGAGAAAGTGGCAAGATAATTTATGGTAGAGTTCCAGCATACTCAGTTGTTGTACCTGGCAGCTTGCCTGCTGATCCAGGAAAACCAAGTTTATATTGTGCAGTAATAGTTAAGCAGGTGGATGCTAAAACTAGGAGTAAGGTATCGATAAATGATCTGTTAAGAGGAAATTAAATATATGAATAGTAATAAATTAAAGATTATAGTTGAGACAAAAACCCTAATTCATGCTTTGAGTTTTGCCAATTCAGTGGTAGAAAAACGTAATGTAGTTGCCGAACTTAGTCATATTAAATTATCATCGAAGGATGGTAAACTAGAGTTAATAACTACTAATATGGAAATATATTTAAGCCAGAAAGTAGCAGCTCAAGTAATAAGTGAGGGTGAAATAACGGTATCTACTAAAACATTAAATGACATAGTAAGAAAGATAGCTGATAATGATATAGTACTTAGTGTGTCAAATGAAACCGATCAGCTTGAAATTTTAGGAAAAAATTGTGCTTTTAATCTGTTAACCCTACCTGCTGACCAATTTCCTACATTAGATGATATTAATGTTGATGCTACTTTTAAAATACCTTGTCGTGATTTTGTTAAGATGATCGACGGTACTTTGTTTTCGGTGTCCCTTGATGAAACTCGCTATAATCTTAATGGCGTTTATTTTTATGTAAAAGATGAAGAATGTTGTATGGCTAGCACCGATGGACATAGGTTATCAGTGTCAGTAGTAGAAATAGCCGATAAGGTTAACGAATTTGGCGTTATTTTATCTAAAAAGACCCTCGAGGAAATTGTCAAAATATTAAAAGACCCTAAAAATATTCAGTTAGAGGTAGAAATTTTTCTAAGTGTGAATAGAATTAAGTTTGTTTGCAATGATATTATGATGATATCAAAACTGATTGATGGAACTTTCCCGGATTACCAAGGATTTATCCCAGTAGATAATAACTATAAGCTTACTATTAATACCAAATTGCTAGCTGATGTTATAGATAGAGTAGCAACAATAACTATAGATAAATTTCAAGCAATAAAATTAACTTTGTCAAAAGATTTGCTTGAAATTACGGCTTCAGGGGAAGCAAGAGGGGAAGCTAAAGAGACCATACCACATTCACTAGATGAAAATAATTTATACGTTTTTGATCATGAAGACACTTTGTCTATAGGTTTTAACCCTAAATATCTTACCGATGCACTCAATGCTGTGTTGAATACTACTAAAGCAAACCAAGTTGAGCTATATTTTTTAAACGCATCATCGCCAATGTTATTGAAAACGGCACAGAATCCTAAAGATGTTTTTGTGATTATGCCAGTTAAGGTTTGAGCATAACGAAAATATCATTTATAGCTAACCCGAATAAGTTTTAGACATCCCAGGCATCATTGCGAGAAGGTGCGAAACCTACAGCTGTCGAAAGTTAAAAAGTTACTCAATAACTTTATTTAATTGTACATCGTACAAATTACAACAAAGATTTTCAATTGCCTGCTCGTAAGCAATGAGTTCTGCTATAGTCCAATTAAACTGGCTAAAAATATTATATGCGTTATTGATTTCAGTATTAATAGCAGCTGTATTAATCTTCTCTTTAGAGAGTAACTTTCTTAGCTTTATTTCCTGAGTTTTTTTATATTTATCATGGTTTGCTGTGCCAGATTCTGCGATATTATGCATCTTCCTGCTCCGTATTTGTATTTCTATATTACGTTCATAGATACCAACTACAATTATGACATGTAAAGAACGGTAGCCATTATCCTTAGGATTAGCAATATAGTTTTTAGACTTGTTGATATTAACAGAATAAAGACTGTAAATAATATCCAACACTTTATAACAGTCTTCTTTTTTATCAACTATAACTCTAAAAGCAATTATATCCGTTAATTCTTTCAAAGCGATAGTTTTTCTTAATATCTTCTTTAAAATAGAACAAGGATCTTTTAACCTGTAATGTATTTCAGCTGCTATATCATTTTTATCCAGTTTAGTACTAATAGAACCTACGATATTACGTAAATCGTTAGTATCTATATTTTTCATAATTAATACTCTACTAAGTTGCAATGAACTTGTTTTTAAATATTTATTATTTCACCTTATGCATGGCATTTAAAAGTCATAGGGAAAACAACCTGATGCTATTAGCGAGGAGCCACTTTGTGGCATTGATGCAATCCAATGAATGTGGATGTCACAACCTACTTGCGTGGTCTTGCTAATAGACGTCTTGTGCTCTCCTGCAATTTTTAAATTGCCATGGGGGTTATGCGTAAGGTGAATTATTATTTTACAATAATTCAAGCTATAGTTTAATTTCCCAGCTATAGCTAACCCGTTAATGTTCTAGGAGGCTACCTACGATAACTAATTAATTATATTTTGAGCTATTTTTCGGCGAGAATAAATATGATTTTTGAAGGGATAGTGTACCTATTTCAAGAAAATCATGTTTATTCACAACTAAAAAGAGCAAAATATAGTAATTACTTTAGTTATTTCCAACAACCTCCTAGCCTGGAAGAATTTATTAAAACATATATATTTTTGCTAAAATATTAAGTATTATAAATTATTTCAATTATTAAAAAATATTAAGTATTATACGTAAGTAAAAAATACATAGATATAATTCAGAGAATTAAGCAGATTATGTCTTATATTTAAAATACAATCCTCATAAGAGTAGGAATAGTAGTTTAAATAATTTATATATTATGGAAAATAAAGAGAGCTTGTGTCTACAAGAGATTTATCAAAAACATTTGCTAACAATTAACAATATCAGATTTACATCAAGAGAAATAGATGTAATAGCATGCATTATGCATGGGAAAAATACAAAAGGAGTAGCTAATTTTTTATCAAAAGAGGATAAACAGATCGAAACAAGAACTATTGAAAGTCATCTTTCTAATATCAAGCGGAAAATAGGAACAAATTCCCGAGAGGGAATTGTAAACTTTATAGAAGAATCTGATAAATACAAATTAGTACAAAGCTATTATTTAAGTTTATTAATTCAACAAGAATTCAAAAAAATCTTGAAGGAAATTTTAGTATTAACAAAGTCTGATAATATATCATTTTTTATTGTTTTGCAAAGTCTGAAAAATAATGAATCAGGAAACAATGATTTAAACTTGATAATCAATAAGATACGCAGTGATTTACAACTTATAGGAATAACAGTTTTTGTAGAATTACGAGAATATCTTAATAATACTCCTATATTTTTAGGCAAGCACAAGAACAAAGGCAAAAAACCTTTAAGGCAATGTACGATTTATGTTTTAGCTGTAAATAAAGCTAATATAGCTAAACAACAGGAAAGTAATAATTATGTTATTATGTCTAATGATCAGGATATATCTAAAGTATTTTTCCTTATACCGCAGGAAGAAGAATATATAAAATTCATACCTAAACAAGCTAATTTTGAATATATTAACTTCTCCTCATCCAAACAATATCATTTTGTTTTTTTAGAAATTATCACAAAAATTTTTCCTAACACGAATATAGAGAACATTATTATTAACTTCAAGGAAAGATATAATAATATTATATCAAATAATTCCGGTTCAGTTTCTCCTCAATCTTATTTGACAAATAAAAATATTCAAGGCAAAGCTAAGAATATTTACCTACCAATAGTTGGTGTATTGGTTTTGATTATTTGTAGTGCTTATCTTTTAATATCTATTCCAACTATTAAAAAAATGGTTAAAAGTCAAAAAATAGAAGTGCCCTGCCCTAAACCACAAGAGTCAATAATATTTCCTAAGAATTTGACTAGTTGGAATATCCCCAGACAAGATCATGTTTTTGTTGGTAGAGAAAAACTATTGAGTGATTTATATAATAAATTACATCATAATCATACGCCAGAAGTAATAAATAATTTAGCAATTAGTGCATGTGCTGGACTTGGCGGAATCGGTAAAACACAATTAGCCTTGCAATATATAAACCATACAAAACATCCTTATACACTTAAAGTTTGGTTTCCTGCAGAGAATATTGATCAGTTATGTAATAAATATATTGAATTCGCTAAGTTATTAGGATACGCAGAAGTCATATATACAAAAGAAAATATTATTGATTATGTTAAACAATGGCTAATTGACAATCCAGGATGGCTTTTAGTTTATGACAACGTAAACAACTATCGTGAAATCGAACCATTTTTACCGGAAGCTGGTGGATATGTGATTTTAACAACTCGCCAGCGTCATTGGCCAACAAAGTTCTCAGTATTGCCTATTGATATTATGACAGAAGAGGAAGCTATCAAAACAATTAAGACTTTAATACAACGGGATATAGTAGGAGAACAAGATACTATAAAAGAATTAGTAGAAGTCTTAGGATATTTACCCTTAGCACTAGTACAAGCTGGTGCTTACATTAAGCAAAAACATATCACTATTCCAGAATATTTAGATCTTTACAAAAAGTATGAAACAGAATTACTAACGGACAACACCTTTTTAGAAGAAACAAATACCTATAACCACTCAGTGGCAATAACATGGAATATTAGTTTGGAGGCAATTATTAGAGATACTAAAATTAACAATGAACTACCAATAGCTATTGAACTTTTAACAGTATGTGTTTATCTAGCACCCGATAAAATCTCTTATAAACTATTACTTACATGGCTACAAGCAGCTTATCCGCATTTATCATCCCCACAATTAACGTTAAATAAGCATATTGCTCTATTATGGCAATATTCCATGATTAATTATGATGATAATGATAATATTGCTATCCATCGCTTAGTACAAGCAGTGCTACGTAATCAACTTCGTCAATCACTAGACAGTAAAAATAATATTTGTTCTACCTTAAATTTAAGATGGTTTGAATCATTATTACGGTTTTTTATAAATAATGAATGGGAGTTTAAACTAACTAATTCTTTTCAACAACTTATTGAAACTAGTAAGCAATTTAAAACTAAATTTAAGAATCAATATAATGAAGATCTTGCTGCAATGGACTTGATGGTTTCTTCGGTCTATTTTCATCAAGAGAAATATGAAGATTTTCTAAAGATAGTTGATGAGGTTAATAAATATTTGCAGGAAACTGACGGCTTAGAAATGTTAAAATGTAAAATTCTATATATATACTCATCATATTTTTGTAAAATTGGTGATTATCAAAAGGCTGAAAAAAAAATAAATAAAGCAATTAATAAGTATAATAATATAAAAGTAAGTGAGTCAATAAATAGTAATGATATGAAAGGTTTAAATGCAAAATTATTGTACCATAAAGCTAATCTTGTCTTAGCAAAAAATAGTGTAAATAAAACAACAGATACAATTAATACAACAAATACACCAGAAATAGAGACGTCTATAAAATCAATTCAAGAAGCAATAAAGCTATTCCATGAAATTCACAACATTAGAGACTTTTTACTATCAATAGAATTGTATGGGAAACTACTTATTTTAACCAATCAAGTTGATAAAGTAATAGTAGAGTTTAATAAGCATAATGATTTAATTGAGCAAACGGCTGATAATCTAATAAAAATGTTTTTTTATATAACTTATTCAGATGCTTATTTTAGCAAGGGAGATTTCAACAAAGCTTTAGAATATTGTGATAAAGCTAAACAACAAGCAGAGAAATTACATCTTAAGAGTGAACTAAACAATATTAACAGTAAAGAAAAAACTATTAAGAGCTTATTGCAATAAAATTGAATATTTTTATTTTGTTATTTCCAACAGCCTCCAATCCAGAATTCGGGTTTATAGATTTTTCAGCTTAAACATTCTGACTTTATAATATGGGCTGCAACAGTTGATGGAGAACTATGCCCTTTTAAATCCAATTCCATTAAGATTTTTTGGCTTTCTTTTACTTGCTCAGCTGCTTTTTCTTTATCAACTAACAACGATGTAAGCCTTGCCGCTATATTCGATTTAGTACAGTTAAATTGAATGAATTCTGGTAATATCTCCTTATTAGCAATAATATTAATCAAAGAAATGTAAGGTATTTTTATTAATAATCTTATTAGAAAAAAACTTACGATATTTAATTTATATGCAACAACCATTGGCGTATTACAAGCAGCAATTTCTAAAGTATTAGTACCAGATTTTGCTATAGCAAGGTCAGATGCGGCAAAAATCTTAAGTCTATCACTTGAAAAATGGTAGCTAAATACTGCTTCTGATAAAAATGGTTCAATTAAAGATTGATGACTAGAAAAAGCCAGGACAAATATTACTTGAAGATTAGGGAACTGCCTTGCTAGTAAATTAATTGCCTCTATAAAGATAGGTGCATGCCTAATTATCTCACCTTTGCGGCTACCACAAGTAACACATAATAATTTTGAATGAATAGATATTTGTAATTCCTGTTTTAACTGTTGTTTAACTTTATCATCATAAAAATACTGCTCTAATATTGGATGACCAATATATCGACAATCTAGCCCAGCTTTTTGGAAATATGGCGGCTCGAATGGCAGTAAAGCTAACAAATAATCGTAAATTTTAGCGTATTTCATAGCCCGAGAAGGTTTATATGCCCAGACTGAGGGAGCAACAATGTGAATAATTTTTAAGTTAGGTCGTGCTTCTCGAACCTTCTTTACCACTCTATAAGTAAAGCCTGGGGAGTCTATAGTAATTAATAAATCTGGATTATGCTGAATAATATCGTCAATAGTTTGTTTGATTAACTTAGTGATCCTAAAAATATGTGGTATAATTTCAACGAAGCCCATAAGATTTATTTGACTAATCGGGAAGAGGCTATGCTGCAATCCCGCCTCTTGCATTTGACTTCCCCCAACACCAACAAACTCTAATTTTACTTCCTCCATTTTATAGAGCTCTTTTAGACTCTGTATCAAACGACCCCCTATAAAATCTCCTGACATTTCACCAGCAATTAGGTAAATTTTAACCATTTGACTTCTTACCACATAGGCTTAAACTTTTTTCAATCACTGTCGAACGGATGCCAACACAATCAAGAATCGAATGAAATACATAGTCATGACTAATTTCAGTACCTAAATGATTAGCTACAGAACTCACCAAGTCAGGATGTTTTTTTTTAAATTCATCCGATACCCAAACTAAGAAAGGTACAGTAGTTTGCTCTGAGATCATCGGTCCACCGTGACCGTAATAACCATGTTCTCCCAAAGATTCAGCATGATCAGAAACATACATTAGAATTGCGTTATTATTTTTTAATAAATCTATTACGTTATATAAAAAAAAATCAGTATATAAAATAGTGTTATCGTAATCATTAATTAACTCTTCAGGCTTACAAACACTTTGATCTACCATAGCAGTGGAATTACACTTAGGAGTAAATTTTTGGAATTCTTTAGGATATCTAGCAGAATATTTCCAATGACTACCACTTGTATGAATAACTAAAAGCTCTTTAGTAGTAGAGTTATTTACAATATTTTTAATATAAGGTAACATTTTTTCATCATGATCATTCATTTTTAATAAAGCAGAGCCACCTGGTATTATGGTAAACTTAACCTCATCATAAATTGTAGATTGGTTTTTACTCTTTAAATATTGTACCAGACTCTGAGTTCCAATCCAATTAGTATTAAAACCAAGCATGGTAAAAACTGATAAAAAACTTGTGTCTTCCAGGCTTTTACCTAAATCTCTAACAGGATGGCGGGACATAAGAGATGGAACTGCAATATATGTATGATTAGATGAAGATTGTGCTTTAAACGAAAAAAGATTTTCAACAGTGCTTAAATATGGTGTAGTATCCCTGGAATAACCATTAATAGCAAAATGATCAAACCGTGCTGATTCTCCTATAACAAGTACAGTTATAATATTTTGATCAGATTGATCGGCAAAAGAAAATTTCTTATTTATATCTTTACGCATGGTGTATTTACTATTAGAAAAATATAAATATGTATTATGTAGATATTGAATAGGAAAATAACTATTTAGCAATTTAAACTGCGATGTGATAATATTATTAACGGTAATTAAAAGGCAAATTGCTGATAGTAATTTTGTAACAAATAGTTTACTATCTAAAATGGAGAAGTGTTTCATTGTATAAAGACAGCTAAATAAGCTAAAAACTAACCAGACAATTAGCTTGATACTAACTATTTCGTATACTTCATTAAAGTCGGTGGAAAAAAAACTACCCATCATTTCTTTTGTAGGAGAAATTCTAAAACAATATAGGTAATAGCTGGCAATTGCCCCTGTTATAAACAAAAATATCGTCCCAATTATAAAAACAAGCCTATGGATAGTTAAACCAAAAAAAATGATAAAACAAGTAAAGTATATATATAGAAAGTCTTTACTCAACTCCAATATTGCTTTCAAAAAAGTTACCTTGTAGTAACTAAATTTGTAACAAGAAACTGCTGAATTAAAAAATATGAAATAAATAAAGGCAAAAACTAAAGATAGTTTTATTAATTTACTATCTAGGTGTCTTTGAATTAGAACTGACATAATAAACACGTACTCTGTATAAATTATAATTTAGGTATCATGATAATAGCAACATTGCAAGAATTTTTTCAGCTTCTACAAGCTAATAAACCAATTATTGCCATAGATTATGGAACACGGAAAACAGGCATCGCTATTTCAAATCAAGAACAGACCATCGCTATGCCGCTAAAAACTATTTATGAAACGATAGAAGAAAATAAGATTAAGTCAATATTAGATTTAGTCGCAACTTACTCCATCTGTGGTATAGTCGTAGGTTTACCTATTAGTATGAATGGTCAATCTAGTGAGCAAACTATAATTGTCTTAAAATTCAGCACAAAACTAAGCTTTGTAACAAATCTTCCTATATACCTACAAGATGAAAGATTTACTTCCCTTGCTGCCAATAACTTATTAAAATCGTTAAGGATAAAAAGACGAGAACGTAATCAAAAAGACGATTCAGTTGCAGCAAGTATGATTTTAGAGACTACTTTAGATTCTATTAAGAAAGTCGATAGATCTATAACTTAACCTTGCTTGAGTGCCATAGTAGTTTAAAAGCTCAAAACGTCATTGCTAGGAGCTACTTTAGTAGCGACGAAGCAATTTCTAATCATTTTCCTGAATTGCTTCGTCACTAATAAACGGAGGGATTATCTAGGAAACTGTTGGAGATAAGGACAACAATACCGTTACAATTGGTTGCGGGGGTTGGATTTGAACCAACGACCTTCAGGTTATGAGCCTGACGAGCTACCAGACTGCTCCACCCCACGATAATAGATATTCTTCTTTACTTATTAGCAAAAATGATAGGCTTAACAAATTCCATATCCTTCCTACATCTTTTACCTATCATTCTCATACAGGCAAAGTCTGCAATACTACAAAACCTTTGTTCTCTGCTTTCGCAAGGGTACCATAACAGATATCATTAAAGATATAACCAATTTCTGAAACAAGCAAAACTTAGCTAAACCTTCTTACCGAAACTAAGCCCAGCAAATTTTTTGTTAAAATCACTGACATTTTTATTAGATTGGTTAACAATATTTCCAGATTCTTTAGTCCATGCTGGATGCTTCCTATAATCAACATCCATTAAGATTTCTTCTGCATAACCACCGGAATTTGTCTCAAAAACATCATTACTAATGATAATTTTGAACTTTTTATATTTCGGATGTATTCCATCTTTCATAATGCAGCACCAACTTTTTTCTCAGCTATCTTTCTTTTTATTATTTGTGCTTTATCGGAAAGTATATCACTTGATATTTTAAGCATATATTCATCAAAACCACCTACCTTCTCGACAGAACGTAGACATTTGGCATTTACCGAAAGCTTATATTCTTGCCCGGTAAGATCACTTGCAAACCTTACCACTCTCAGATTTGGCTCAAAGCGTCTTCTAGTTTTTCTTTGCGAGTGCGACACTTTATTACCGTGTAAAACACCAACCCCACTAAGCTCACACCTACGAGACATTGTGACTCCTATAATTATTCATCAATATCACGTAATTATACTACTATTAGGACTTTATGTCAATATGTACAGTTGAAAATAATACAAATATTTGTTAATAGTTAAAACTTTTGCAAAGATGGCAACATATCGCTCATTGAATAAAGAGCAGGCGGTTTATCAGATACCCAGATGGCAGCCTGAATTGCCCCATCAGCAAAGGACTCTCTTGACCCCTGATGTTTTAGAGTAAGGATTTGGTTATCCCCTAAAAATAACACCTGATGTTCTCCATGTAAATGTCCTCCCCTAATGGAAGCAATGCCAATTTCACCAGCCTGTCTTTGATCTTTTACAGTACGATCAAATATCGCACATTTATTAAAGTCTAAATTTCTAACTTTTGCTACAGCCTTACCTAACATTATAGTCGTACCAGACGGTGCATCTCTTTTCATACGATGGTGACAATCTAAAATCTCTATATCGTAAGTATTATCTAGAATTTCTGCCGCCTTTTTTGCCAGCATCACCAGTAAATTTACTCCTAAACTCATATTAGCTGAATAGAATATTGCCAAATTTTTGGAAACTTCATGTAAACGATCAAACTGATAGTTAGTCAGACCAGTAGTACCAATAACTAGTTTGTTGTTGTATGTAACAGCATAATCAAGCAATTTTTCCAATATCTCGCTACTAGAAAAATCGATAATCACCTCAGAATTCTGACAAAACTTAGCAAGATCATCTATATTATTTTTCCTAGAAAATGTTGCAGAAAGCGTACAACTATTAAGTTCCTTTATTTTTTGAATTATCATCTGTCCCATTTTACCGGTAGCACCACAAATACCTATAGAAACACTCATTTTAACCCTCTATATTGTCTTAAACAATGTACTAGTGGTTTTAAATTACTATTCACCATAGTACTTATCACTTTACCAATAAATATAACATGATCCCCTGCTTCATATTGATTAAACTTGTTGCACTCAATATGGCAAATCGCTCCTTCAATCAAAGGGCAATTAGTAATTTGCCCTAGATCATATGTAATATCAGAAAATTTATCAGTATTAAACTTAGAAAAATGTCTAGATATATCCTCTTGATTTTCGGCTAAGATACTAACAGCAAAATACTCACTACCAGCAAAAGCACTAATACTGAAGGATTTTTTATCAAGACAAAACGATACCAATGGTGGTAACAAGGAAACCGAGGTAAAGGAGTTTGCCGTAAAACCAAATAGCTTATTATTATATAAAGTAGTGATAATAGTAACCCCAGTAGACCAAGTACTAAGAGCTTGTTTAAATTGTTCAGAATTCACTATTGAAGCCATTTTTTAGTAATACGACTAATTGTCCCATCTTCCTTTAACTCACTAATAGCTTTATTGACAGTTTCAACAAGTTTAGAATCTTTTGGCATAGCGATAGCAAATTTAGATGAGAACTCTGTTAAACTAAAACTAGCAAGATCAGGATTATTCTCAATAAATTTCTTAGATTGCAATTCCTCTAGTACCACCACATCTATAACTTTTGACTTTAATTCTTCAACTAGCATTAAATTATTCGACAAATAATTTGTCCTAATATTAAACTGCTTGGATAAATCCTGAACTATCACCACCCATGTTGTACCAAGCTGCATGCCAACGACTTTATTATCCAAATCTTCAACACTCTTTAAATCATCTGTTGCTCTATATAATACTGATACGTTAGTTGTTACATAAGGAACTGAAAAGCTAACGTGTTTTTTACGCTCTTCGGTCACTGTTAATCCAGCTATCACTATATCAACATTCTCACTAGTTAAAGATGCAAGTAAGCCATTAAAATCAAAATTTTTAATTATAATTTTTTTTTCTAATTTTTCTCCTATAGCATTAATAATATCAATGTCAAATCCTACTATCTGCCCATTCTGGATAAATTCATAAGGAGGATTATCTGCAGAAGTTGCAACTATTAAACTCTTTTCTTGAGACTGTTTATCACAACTAACTATCAAAAAAGAACATATAATAAGCAAAAAGAGCTCTATTAATCTCATAAAATCAAATAACCATTTTTTTAATTATCACTATATTATCGCACTTCTTACAATCATATGCAACAGACTTTTATGGGACTGTTGAAAGAAGAGATAGGTATGGTATAATGAAAAAAAAGAAAAAAAGAATTATTTGATTTTGAAGTAGTAGCTAAAGAATTAAAAACTATTGAATCCAGAGCTAATTATA
>JAIRUG010000061.1 GCA_031254535.1 Rickettsia sp. | reverse complement strand
TACTGGTTTAAAATTAAGCAGCAGAGCAGGAAAAGTGCTGGTAATTTCTCTGATTTCTTTCAGGCAGTTTGGGCAGCATTAGCTGATGTCGCCATATTATCTGGTTAAGCTATACCTTGCACTATCCGACAAATAGTGATTAATACCGAAGCAGTAATACCAATTTGTGCATAAGTAGGCAAACTAAACATCACCAAACAAGAACATGCCATCATGAAAGTTGTGATAACTACCGTAGCTTTGCGACCTATTTTATCTCCTATCCAGCCAAATAACAAAGCACCAATTGGTCGAAAAACAAAAGTAGTACAGAAGGCAAAAGCCGACAGCAGAGTAGCAGTGTGCGGATCAGTTTGTGGAAAAAATAACTCATTCAACAATACTGCCATATGAACATATAGCATCAAGTCAAAATACTCTAAAAATGTACCAATTGACAGCAACCCAACTGCTTCTTTTTGTTCTCTTGTTAGAATTTTATGGTCTTGATACGTTATCATTTCTTTATCATTAGTTAATATTTAATATTAATACATTTGACTATTTGGTTAATGATAGCAAGAAGAAATAATATGAGAAAGTGAAATAATAAATTTTTTGATTGTAACAATATCACTAGTGCAAAATAAATCTAAATGCTCTAAATAACAAATTCCTTAACCATAACGGACAATTATAGCTAACTCGATTAGTATTTATCCATACAAACTACCGTCATTGCAAGCGAACGTATGTGAGCGTGGCAATCCATGAAGCTTATCATATGGATTGCTTCGTCGGTCTTATGACCTCCTCGCAATGACGGAGTAATGCTAACCGGATTAGCTATAGCTAACTTTGTTTAATTTTCACATCGGCTAGTCTAATATATAATGGCTCGATAGAGTTAGAAAAATTATACTGTCTGGCTATTTTATCAACTATATATTGACATATATGCCATGCTTTAACTCTAGTAAAACGAGGTAAAATTATTACATCTTTAAAATCCTTAATCTTGTCGTATATCACCCCTACCCCACTACCAACACAAACCTTAATAATATTATCTTCTATATTTAACAACTGCACAGCTTGGTCATAATCTATTAGTAAAGGAATAGACGCCTGTCCGTCTTGGTCAAAAACTTGGCTATATAATTGCTCTCTATATGCATTGAGAAAAATAAAAAATTTAAAAATAACCTTTTTATTATGGTTGCTTACTTGCCTACTGGCTCTCCACCAGCAATACTCAAAATTAGATATAGTGGTACCTATTATATTTGTACTTAGCAAAATGCCTTTTGCCACTGATAACCCTACCCTAATACCAGTAAAACTGCCAGGACCGTTTGTAACGGCGAGATAATTTAAGTCATGATAAGAAAGCTTCGCTACTCTCAGGGCTTCTTCAATCATTGGCACTATCGTTTCAGCCTGCATAGAGGGTCTTAAATCCTCAATATAGGCTAGAATAATTTTATCTTCAGAAATCGCAACAGATGCACTATTATTTACCGTATCAAATGCTAAAATTTTCATTTATAGTATCAACTCTTTAAATATTTAACTCACCTTACGCATGGCATTTAAAAGTCATAGGGAAAATAAGCCTAGCACTATTAGCGAGGAGGCACTTTGGTGGCATTGATGCAATCTAATGAATGTGGATTGCCACGACCTACTTGCGTGGTCTCGCTAATAGACGATTTATAAACACATACGTCATTGCGAGGAGTGCGGAAACCGCACGACGAAGCAATTCATAAAAGTAACCAAAAATGGATTGCTTCGTTCGGGCTTCACGCCTCCTCGCTAATAGACACCGGTTATTTTTCCATAACTTTTAAATTGCCACGGAGTTTATGCGTAAGGTGAATCATTTAACTATACTAAAATAGTAATGACAATGGAAATAAATAGAACAATTTTTAGGTTATACGACATTCGTGGAAGCAGTCTGCTTGATATTAATACAACTATTGCTTATAAAATCGGATTTTGTTTTACCAAACTGAATATATCTAAACAAGGGAACAAAATATTTGTAGGGCGTGATGGTAGATTAAGCTCCCCTGCCCTTTACGATGCTTTGGTTAATGGAATTATCTCAGCTGGCGGACAGGTTATCTCAATAGGACTTGTACCCTCTCCTGTTTTATATTTTGCTAATAAAATATTTAAGCCACAAGCTAGTATAATGGTCACAGGGTCACATAATCCCAAAGATGATAATGGTTTTAAGATGTTATCACAAGGAAAGTCTTTTTTCGATCAACAAATACAGCATTTACTGAATAGTATTCTAAGTACTGATTGGTCTATAGCTAACCCGATTAGCATTACACCGTCATTGCGAGAAGCTACTTTAGTAGCGACGAAGCAATCCAAAAAAACGATTAAAAATGGATTGCTTCGTCGGCTAACGCCTCCTCGCAATGACGCCAGTTTACTATGGCTAAATGCTAATCGAATTAGCTATAGTATGGCTGATAAGTCTATAGCCCCAGCTAATGTGCAAGAGTTGAATATTACAGAGCAATACATAGGTAGGATTTTGCAAGAAATAACTATAGATCCTAAAATAAAAGTAGCATGGGATCCTGCTAACGGTGCGGCTGGAAGTATTATTGACTTATTAACGTTAAGATTACCTAACAAAAATATCGTTATAAATTCAGAAATTGATGGTAATTTTCCAAATCACCATCCAGATCCCACTATTGCCAAAAATCTAGAACAACTAATAGAAGTAGTTAGGAGCAAGGGTTGTGATATTGGTATTGCATTTGATGGAGATGCAGATCGTATAGCTATTATCAGTAAGAAAGGACGAATAATTTTAGGTGACCAGATACTTTGTATATTAGCAAAAGATGTAATTGACCAAAACCCACATGCAACTATTATCATGGATATCAAATCAAGTGGAGCAATATTTAATCAGATTAAGTCATATGGTGGAAGACCGATAATGTGGAAAACAGGTCATTCCTTTATTAAAGATAAGATGCAAACAACTAAGGCATTACTTGGCGGCGAAACTAGTGGTCATATATTTTTTGCTGACAAATATTATGGATATGATGATGCAATTTATGCTGCTCTACGGTTTATTGATTTACTATCAAGATCAGACAAAACCTTGGACGATATGATAGATGAGCTACCTAAATGTCATAGTACCCCTGAAATTAGCATCCCGGTACCCGATAACTTCAAATTTGATATTATTCAGCAAATAAAAGAGGATTTAACCAGCAAAAATATCGCTTTCAATGATATTGATGGTATAAGGATTAACTCATCAATTGACCCTAATACATGGTGGTTACTCCGAGCCTCTAACACTGAAGCCAAAATTATTGCTAGATATGAATCAGATAGCTTGGAAGGACTAAATAGTATAAAATCCAAACTTTCATCTTTACTAGCCAAATACGGTTTGAAGTTAGGCTAATGCGTCATTGCGAGGAGCGACGATAGTAGCATTGATACAATCCATATGATAAGCTTCATGGATTGCCACGACCACTACGTGGTCTCGCAATGACGTGCGGTGTCATTGCGAGGAGACCGTAAGGTCACAACTGTTGAAAGTTAAAAAAGGTGTTAAAATATAACTAAAGATTGTGTATAAATTAAGTTCATATAAATAATGACTTAAGAATATGCAGATATCAGAAATAATGGATTTAATAGA
>JAIRUG010000069.1 GCA_031254535.1 Rickettsia sp. | reverse complement strand
GTTAACTAACTGATTTAGACTTACCATTGTCATTTGATTCGAAAACATTCTACAACTCTCTTTTTTTCTTTTTTTTCATTATACCATACCTATTTCTTCTTTCAACAGTCCCCTAATATAATTCTCAGCAAATTATTGCTCATAACTTGATTATTGCAACAGCATATCTACTTATTGATATTGCATATACTTATTTAAGTTATAAGATATCTCCACTAAAAATTTCAAAGACACGATTAGTGATTTTTTCTAGTACTATTATATTCTTACCATATTTATTAACTAATTATCCCATTTATTTATTATTATTGCAGTTCTTTATAGTGATATTTGGACCAAGAGTATTTCTAGCAACTCCAATATTTTATAAGCAGTTTCCTGTATTTAAACGTTTTAGATGTGTCAGTATCTCATTTGCTGTGGTACGGGCGATAATGTTTATTGTTACTTCTTTTGGATTAGTTTATTTAATAGAGCATTTTGGTAATTGGGGAATAGTAATATTATTCGTGCCCTTCCTTGTGGCATATGGACTTGCCTTGCGTCATTTTGCAATGTTGGAGAGATTACGCAATGTTTAATATTTAATAAGTAATTTCTAGCTCATTTGTGTTATAGTGAATTAACCTGAATTAGTGCCGAATAAGCACCCATCGTGCTGTCATTGCGAGGAGGCATAGCCGACGAAGCAATCCATTTTTAATCGTTTTTTTGGATTGCTTCGTCGCCACTAAAGTGACTCCTCGCGATGACGCTAAGGCTAAATACTAATCGGATTTATAACGTTGCCAATCAAGTTAATTCACTATATATTCTCTACATATAGAATTATAGCATAATTCATACAAATGGTTCTCCAATTTTATATAGCCAAAATAAGTACATACCGCTAGAAAACTCTGTACTGTTTCACCAACTATCTTCTTAATTTTTTCTGGGGATTTATACCCAATAGTTTGTATATTATGAAGTCGGTCAAATAACTTAATCAATAAAACATTATGTTTCTTTTGCCTATATAATAAATTTAATGTTTCTGCTGAGCTGACTTTTCCATAAGATTTGAGCTTAGTCAAATCTACTACTTGGCTGGCAACTTGCTTACCAAAAACCCTAGTAATCATATTTTCAGTAAGTATTGTATCTTCAAGAGTATCATGCAGTAAGCTGGTAATGATCATATCAGCCCTAAAATATTGTGGCATTTCTAACGCTGTGTATTCGGCAACCATGTATGCCACTTCTATCGGATGGGAGTAATATGGGGCACTGGATTGTCGCATTTGGCTACCATGATATTTTTTTGCGTAATAGATACCTATTCTAATCTCATCAATATCTATTGGTAGACTTACTTGTTGGTTCAGCTGAGATAGTTTTTTGAGTAGCCTATCAGCCATATTGACAGTTTTCATACTTTAACTGCTGGTCAAGAATTACCATATTATTTTATATAATATAAATTATAAATCAAAATTAAGGTACCACTAAGTATTTATTATATTTTTTTTATAAAAAGATGAATATTTTTATTTTTGTGTATAAGTTACATCACTTATTCTTTATTCTATCCGGAATCTCAAATCTTATCTAGAAGATAGTAAAATATTTTGAAAAAGAGTTTATCCTGAATAAGGGATAATATAACTTCTATAGTAATTAATATTATAATGATCCATTCAAGTCTAGTGGAGTGTTTATAGTTTAATTCATTTGACAAAATATTGTAAAGTTCATGGATCATATTTAGTCGATTATTAAGAATGTTCTGACGAATTTGAATATCTTGGAACTCTGCCGTCATTAAGTATAAAGGCTCATAACTAGGGCGACGCCAGAAGAATTCAGGAGTATCTAATATATCGCTATGTAAATTAATCGAATATCGTTCGTTAAATAATATACCAATCTGTTGAGATATTTCTTTTTTGGAAAGTGATACACTACCAGTATTGGCTAGTTCTTGTTGAATAGGGGTGGTTTTTACAATTAGATTACTTACCGATTTTTCTAGCACACTAAGCTTGACGGACTGAGCCAAAGCATGTGAGATAGATAATTTTATGAAAGTTGATTTATCGGCAAGAATGATTTGGTTTTTTTCTTCGTCGATAAATGTTTTACCGGTAGTTTCGTCATAATCAAAATAAATAAAGTCGGAAATTAACTCGTCAGTTTGGTTAGTTTGAAGAGCTACTGTCTCTCCAAGGATCATTTTTTCTTGGCTTTCTTCAGCTCCCCATATAGTAACACAGCCGAAAGGGAAAAAGAAAACATCGATAGGATTTGAATTTTCTCTTTGTTCTTTTTGAATATATAGTACATCATCGAAATATTTAGGTTCAAGACCGATCTTATTGAGGTTTATTACTAAATCGTTCATCTTATATTCAGAAGTTGTACAGTAGGAAGCACATCTCATTATAATAAATAATTTATAGCAAACAATTATTGCATCAATATGGTATAGTAGTTATAAAAGTTACAAAGTCAATTAAAATGTAATAGTTGGTAGTTATGTATGAAATATTAACAAATAGAGCAATCATTGAGGTTGCTGGTGATGATGCGATGAAATTTTTGCATAATTTGACAACTAATGATATAAAAAATAATGATTATTGCTATAGTTATGCTCTAAATAATCAAGGAAGGTATTTATTTGATTTTTTTGTATTGAAACTATCGGCAACAAGGTTTTTTATTGATATAAATATTAATCAGTCTGATTTATTTAAAAATCACTTAGTGCAGTATAAGTTACGTGCTAAAATTGAAGTGAATGACTTAAGTAACGCCTATCAGGTTATTTACTCAAAACAACAATTGCAATTTAATAGCTACCAAGATCCCCGTTATAATCAACTTGGTTTTCGTTCGATTGTTAATAAAGATGATTTTTTAACAACCACAACAATAGAAGGCTTATATCAGCAGGATAAATATAATTTTGCAATAGTTGATGGCTATGAGGATTTAATTGCCAACAGATCTATTCTGATCGAATATGGAGCTGAGGAGCTAAATGCTATAAGTTACACCAAGGGTTGTTATATCGGACAGGAAGTTATTTCCAGAACAAAATACCAAGGAGTTGTAAGAAAAAAAATATTTAAATTATCCGTTAACATAGACTCCATTAATACAAGTAGTTTAGATATATCAAAACATGATGAGGTTATTGCCAATAATGCAAAAATTGGCGTAGTATGTTCAAGTTATAAGAATATGGGCATAGCTTTAATTAGGGAGGATGACTATTATTCGTTACAAAGTACAGTTATTACTGTAAAAAACTTATCAGTTTCTTTGTGCATTCCACCTTGGCGAAGTTATGGCTAACCCGATTAGCTATATACTCAAATGATTTGAGTATAATTGTGTCTAACTGGAGTTAAGCCTAATTTCTTAACCCACATATTTTTACAAGATTCTCTAACTCTTCTAATGCTGTACTACTTGCATCTGATGTTTTCTCTTTTTGATATGCTGCTGCGTGGGTAGCATAATGTTGTGCTACTAATTTAGCTGCTAAAGTAACATCTTTTTCGGCAAGTTTGTGTAATAATTTTCTTTCTTGAGCTAGCAAGTTAGTTAATGATTGCAATTTAGCAGTTGCCCGCTCAAGAGCCTTATAATTAAAATTCTTGGACAATTCAGCCTCCAGCTCTTCAATGGTTGGTAAGGTTGCTTTAATATTTTCTGGCAAGCTTTCAGTCAACTTATATTCAGCAAGCCCAATCGGCTTAGTCATGTCCCGCAGTGCATATTCAGCTTTGATTTGTTCTCCTTTATCTTTACAAAGAATTAAGCCTATAGATGGATTATGGGACTGTTGAAAGAAGAGATAGGTATGGTATAATGAAAAAAAAGAAAAAATAGAGAGTTGTAGAATGTCTTCGAATCAAATGACAATGGTAAGTCTAAATCAGTTAGTTAACGC
>JAIRUG010000045.1 GCA_031254535.1 Rickettsia sp. | reverse complement strand
CCAGATTTGAACCCAATAGAGCATTACTGGTTTAAAATTAAGCAGCAGAGCAGGAAAACTGCTGGTAATTTCTCTGATTTCTTTCAGGCAGTTTGGGCAGCATTAGCTGATGTCGCCATATTATCTAGTTAAGCTATATATAATTCTAATTTTGGTTTACTTTAACAAATTTTTGTTTAACAGGATTCCAATTATAGTGAACATTTACTGTTTTAATTTCTGTAACTGTAATATCTCCATTAGATAACTGTGCAACATCAAAGCCTTTTTGGATAGACTCAGTAATCAGAGTAATTGATTGACAAATATATCTAACATTAAAAAAAGGATTATTACCAGTATCTAATGGATCGGTATCTTTCTTAGTTTGGACGTTTAAAATAGGTATGTTTTTTTCTTTCATTCTAGATAACTTCAGATATTCTGTACTTTTTTATAACAGTTTTGTGATAAGGTAGCAAGGTTTGTTTATTAGGTTAATTTAGTATAATTAGTTTTTTTGTAATGAGGTGTATATTGTGCTAGAAAGTTTTGATTTTTCAAACTCAGCAATAAGGCTATTTTTCTATTTCTTAAAGAAAGGGAAAATTAAACTAATTGTTCTGGGTTTGTTATGTATAGTGTTGGGAATGATACCTGCTATTGATAGTGTGTTGCTCCAAAAAATTATAAATTTACTAGAATCTTTCTCTGATGAAAAGGTTAAAGAGCTGCCTTCCTCTATGATGTTTTGGGCAATGATATATGCTTTTTGGTGGGTGGGTGTAAATGTTATATGGCGGATTTATGATTATGTTTATCTAAAAACAATGCCCTATATCAAAGGACAGATACTAGATGAGATGTATAATTATACACAGTACCATAACCATAAATTCTTTCAAGAAAACCTTGCTGGTCATATTACCAATCGTATTACTGAAGCTTCTAGATCTTTCGAAATGGTTCTATCCTTATTTGGTGAAAAAATTATATATAAACTAGCTATAATTGTCTTTTCTCTAGTAGCCATGTACTCGGTTCATCAAATATTTTCTACTATATTTCTGATATTTATTTGTGTTGTTATAGGGATTAGTGTTATTTGTTCAAGTACAATAAACAAATATTCAGTAAATTATGCTCGCAGTAAATCAATAGTTGCCGGTAATATTGTTGACTTAATAGCCAATATTAATGTAGTACGTATGTTTACTTCTCATAAATTTGAACGTCAAAATCTAGAAGTAAAAATAGATAATGCTATAGTCAATGAACAAATCATGCAGTTTTTCATGTGGAAGCTACGTGCTGTACTAGGAGTAATTTGTGCTATAATGATTTTTATCATGATTTATTATTTGGCAATACTCCGTAGTCAAATGCAAATAACTATAGGAGATTGCGTATTGATATTGACTCTGTGTATGATTGTTACTAGTGAAATGTGGGATCTAACTCAGGAAATAGGAGATATGTTTGAAGAGTTTGGTTCTTTTAATCAAACTCTATCATTGATGAAACCTCATATTATAAAAGATATTGAGAATGCCCATCTTTTAAAGGTTACAAAAGGTGAGATAATATTTAAAAATGTTAGTTTTAAATATTACCATAATAATAATTTATTTGAGAATAAGTCCATTACGCTTTTGAAGCAACAGAAGGTTGGTTTAGTAGGATTTTCTGGTTCAGGAAAAACAACTTTTGTCAATCTCATTACACGATTGCACGATATAGACCAAGGAGAAATTCTAATTGATGGGCAAAATATTAGATATGTAACTCAAGGCTCTTTGCGAGATAATATTAGCATAATACCACAAGAACCAATCCTATTTCATAGGACAATTATGGATAATATTAGATATGGAAAAAAAGATGCTAGCTTAGAAGAGGTAATAGAGGCGGCAAAAGCAGCTCATATACATCAAGTTATTGCCACTATGCCAGAAGGGTACCAGAGCTTATGTGGTGAGAGGGGTAATAATTTATCAGGTGGTCAGAGACAGAGGATAGTAATCGCACGGGCAATATTAAAGAATGCTCCAATATTAATCCTTGATGAAGCAACAAGCAGTTTAGATAGTGAGACTGAGAGCTTAATACAAGATTCTCTATCTTACTTAATGCAAAATAAAACTGTATTAGTTATAGCCCATAGATTATCAACTTTGTTGAATATGGATAGAATTTTGGTTTTTGATACAGGTAGTATAGTTGAAGATGGAACACATGAAGAATTATTAAAAAACAGTAAATTGTACAAAAAATTATGGAAATCACAAGTAAAAGGTCTAATAATCTAAATTTCTAACAATTTTAAATTATTAGTTGAGTTATTTTGGATTTAGTATTGTAATAGGTTATAATTCTGTGTATCATAATAAATATTTTTTTAATCATCTTAATTGGAGAAATTTAATGCAAGTGTTCGTTGGAAAAGCTGCTACGGATTTTACAGCTAAAGCTATTATGCCTGATAATAGTATAGAATCTGAATTTAATCTTAAACATTATGCTAAGGATCATAAAGTGGTATTGTTTTTTTATCCTCTTGATTTTACTTTTGTTTGTCCGTCAGAAATTATAGCCTTTAATAATAGGCTAGGGGAATTTACTGAGAGGAATACAAAATTAGTAGCAATAAGTGTTGACTCGCATTTTTCTCATTTAGCTTGGAAGAACACCCCATACAATAAAGGTGGTGTTGGTAATATCCAGATTCCTATGGTGTCAGATATTAAAAAGAGTGCCTCACATAGTTATAATGTACTCCATGATGATGGAATATCGCTGCGTGGTACTTTTGTTATTGATGAAGCATTTATAGTGCGTCATTTGCTGGTTAATGATTTACCAATTGGTAGAAATATTGATGAAGTAATAAGAGTGATAGATGCTCTAGACTATAATGCAAAACATGGTGAAGTATGTCCAGCTGGTTGGCATAAAGGTGATGAGGGTATTACTCCTTCACATAAAGGAGTGGCACATTACTTAGCTTCTAATGCAGAGAAATTATAATATACTCGCAATCCAGGAAAATGATTAGAAATGGATTACTTCGTCGGCTATGCCTCCTCGCTAATAGATGAGCTATAGGCACATACGTTATTGTGAGGAGTAGCTTGCAATACACCGTCATTGCGAGACCATGTAATGGTCGAAGCAATCCATTTTTGGTCACTTTTCTGGATTGTTTCGTCGCCACCAAAGTGGCTCCTCGCAATGACGCATAGTGGTAGAAGCAATCTACATTCATTAGTTGGCTATGGATAAATATAGCTTAATCAAAGAAAATGGCGATAAGAGGAAGAAAATATAGTATAAATATAGAGAGAAAAAATATAGTAAAATCCGATGCCAACAAGTTATAGTTACGATCTGAGAACAAGAGTAATAAAGGATGTAAATGCCAAAATGGCAAT
>JAIRUG010000075.1 GCA_031254535.1 Rickettsia sp. | reverse complement strand
AGCATTACTGGTTTAAAATTAAGCAGCAGAGCAGGAAAAGTGCTGGTAATTTCTCTGATTTCTTTCAGGCAGTTTGGGCAGCATTAGCTGATGTCGCCATATTATCTGGTTAAGCTATATCCATGGAGCTAAGTCTGATATTTTACAACAATCTACTATTGAAGAAATGAAAAAAAACAAAAAGTTTGATCTTTTTGTTGTCGATTATGCTGGTCATGTACCTTCATTAATGACTAGTGATCAAATTAACTGTATAAAATATTGGATAAATGGCTTGGCTAGATAATTTTTGACAAGGATATTAATTATGACTTCTACTAAAGTACTTATTATAGGTTCAGGTCCTGCTGGCTTAAGTGCAGCAATCTATACAGCTAGGGCGGCACTAAAACCGATATTATTACATGGTATGCAGCCAGGTGGGCAGCTAACCATTACAACAGATGTTGAAAATTATCCAGGTTTTGCTGATCCTGTGCAAGGTCCTTGGCTAATGGAACAAATGACTCAGCAGGCAAAAAATGTTGGAGCAGAAATTATCTATGATTATGTAAAAAAGGTAGATTTATCAAAAAAACCCTTAGTGGTGACCACTGGATCTGGTATAATTTATTGGGCGGATAGTCTTATAATATGTACCGGGGCAGAAGCAAAATGGCTTAATATTCCTTCCGAAACACAATTCAAAGGATACGGAGTATCGGCTTGTGCTACTTGCGATGGTTTCTTTTTTAAGAATCAGTATGTATTAGTTATTGGTGGGGGAAATAGTGCTGTTGAAGAGGCATTATATTTAACTAATCATGCACGTCAGGTGACTATCGTCCATCGCCGGGATAGTTTTAGAGCTGAGAAGATTTTACAAGAAAGATTATTTAAAAACCCTAAAATATCTGTTGTTTGGAATCATAAGCTGATTGAAGTTATTGGTACTGATAATCCTAAATCAGTTACTTCAGCCAAGCTGGAAAATACCCAAACAGGTCAGCTTAGTTCAATTAATTGTACTGGTATATTCATAGCGATTGGTCATATGCCAAATACTAGTTTGTTCAAAGGGCAACTAGATATAGATAGTGATAATTATATTATCACTAAACCAAATTCAACGGAAACCAGTATTAAAGGTGTTTTTGCCGCTGGAGATGTACAAGATAAAATTTTTAGACAGGCAGTTACTGCTGCCGGTACTGGGTGTATGGCAGCTTTAGAAGCAGAAAAGTTTTTAAACCATTAAATTTAAAATTATGGCTCGTAGTAAAGCGATTGATAAAACAGATAAGTTAAGTGCCTCAAATAAGTCAGGTGTAGTCATGCCTGTTGCTCGAACTTTACCGGAAAACGTTCAAGCTGAGCAAATGTTAATAGGAGCAATTTTAGTTAACCATGATTACTACAATATTGTTTCAGAATTCCTAAGACCAAACCATTTTTTTGAGCCACTACATCAAAAAATCTATAATTCTATTGAAGTTATTACCGAAAAAGGCTTAATTGCTACTCCAATAACGCTTAGAAGCATGTTAGAACGAGATGAATTATTTCAACAATTAGGCGGCAGTGACTATTTAAATAAGCTGGTTACTTTGTCAATGATGGTAATTAATCCTCTAGATTACGGAAAAATAATCTATGATTTGGCAGTGAGGCGTAGTTTAATTCAGATAGGGGAAGAGGTAGTTAATAATGCTTATGATTCTTCTTTAGAGTATGATTCAAGCCAACAAATAGAGCATGCAGAGGGTAAGCTTTATAGCCTTGCTAGTGAAGGAGTTAATGATAAGAGCTTTGTTAAAATTGCTGTGTCTCTCTCAGAGTCTCTTGCCAGTATTAACAGAGCGATGAAGAATTCTAATCATGTAATAGGTATTTCTACCGGCTTAATTGATTTGGACCATAAATTATCAGGTTTTCAGAACTCAGACTTAGTTATCATTGCTGGACGCCCATCAATGGGGAAAACAGCTTTTGCTATAAATCTTGCGATAAATAGTTGTAAGGCTATACAGATGAAAAATAATGGACAAGGAACAGAAGGTCAATCAGTAGGTTTTTTCTCTCTTGAAATGTCATCTGAGCAGCTTACTACTCGTCTTCTGTCAATGCATACTGAAATTGACTCATCGGCTCTTCAGTCAGGCTATGTGACGGAAGAGAATTATAATCGATTACGCAAAGAAGTTATCACCCTTTCTGACCTACCCTTTTTTATTGATGATACACCGGCTTTATCTATTGCTGCTATTCGTACTAGGGCTAGAAAAATGAAGCGTAAGCATAATCTTGGTATATTATTTATAGATTATCTGCAGTTAATTAGAGGGATAAACAAGTCAGATAATAGGGTAAATGAAATTTCGGAAATTACTCAAGGATTAAAAGCTATAGCCAAAGAATTAAATATTCCCGTAATTGCTTTATCACAATTATCTAGAGCTGTAGAACTTAGAGAAGATAAAAAGCCTATGTTGTCCGATTTACGGGAATCTGGGTCTATTGAACAAGATTCTGATATAGTAATGTTTATCTATCGAGAAGAATATTATCTAACTCGTAAAGAGCCTTCTTCGAGTGATACAAAATACGCAGAGTGGGTAAATAAGATAGCTCAAGTATATAATGTTGCGGATATTATAATAGCAAAACATCGTAATGGTCCTGTTGGCAATGTTCAGCTTCACTATGATAATAGATATTCAAAATTTAATAATTTACAGAAAAAAACTACAGGGTAGGTAAATGTCTAAAAATCTTTGATATTGGTAGTACTGGGATTAGGCTGTGAAAGATAGATACGTACGTCATTGCGAGACCACGCAAGTAGGTCGTGGCAATCCATGAAGCTTGTCATATGGATTGCTTTGTCGGCTTACGCCTCCTCACAATGACGTATATGTGCCACAAGTGTTATTACGAGGAGCCACTAAAGTGGCTCCTCGTAATAACTGTGTATTGCGGTTCCTCGCTAATAGACGGAGAATCTACTTTTCTTCTGCCCATAAATCCATATTGGGACCGTTGAAAGATAAAAATTTGCTCTAATTTCAAAAAAAGAAACAAAATCTTTTATGGGACTGTTGAAAGAAGAGATAGGTATGGTATAATGAAAAAAAAGAAAAAATAGAGAGT
>JAIRUG010000032.1 GCA_031254535.1 Rickettsia sp. | reverse complement strand
ATGAAAAAAATTGCAATCTTTTAAAAATATTAGAGTTGATGATTTTTTTTGTAATTTTTTAGACAAAAGATTTTGTTTCTTTTTTTTGAAATTAGAGCAAATTTTTATCTTTCAACGGTCCCTGAAAAAGAAGTTGTAGCTCTAAACTGGTGTGAATCCATAACACGTGGTTTTTTCGAAAAAATTGATGAAATTAAAGATGAAATGCTAAAACATTTTTCTGAGAGGGAAGTTGTGGATATTACTAGTTGTATTTCAATTATGAACGCTTTAAACAGAATAGCTATAAGCTTAAGAACGCTTTAACTGCAAACTCCCTTTATACATTATTTAGTCAACTAAAAATATATCTAAAATTGAAATAATTATAACATTATTTTATCTTTTAAAGAATCTTAAGGAACTCATTAAAAATTAAGTTGAATATAAACTATTAACAATATAATATGGGGGCGTTGAAATTAGATAAGATAAAATGATCAATATTACTTTTCCAGATGGAGTTCAAAAACAATTTACAAAAAATATTACGGGGTTGGAGATAGCTAGTCAAATCTCTACTTCTCTAGCAAAAAATGCTTTGGTTATTGAGATAAATAATGAGCTAAAGGACTTAAGCTTGCCTATAGAATCTGATTGTAATTTAAGAATTCTTACCAGCAAAGATCCAGAATGTTTAGAAATATTACGCCATGATGCAGCTCATATTACCGCTGAAGCAGCTAAAGAATTATTTCCAAATATTCAAGTAACTATTGGACCGGCTATTGAAAATGGCTTTTATTATGATTTTGCTAGAGACAAACCGTTTACTCCGGAAGATTTGCTGATGATAGAAGCAAAAATGCATGAAATTGTTAAAAGGAATGAGAAAATTACTAGAGAAGTATGGAACCGTGACCAAGCTATAGAATTTTTTAAATCAATTGGTGAACATTATAAAGCCGAGATAATCTCAGAAATTCCGGCAAATGAGGATATTACATTATATCGACAAGGTAATTTTGTTGATCTGTGCCGTGGTCCGCATACTCCATCAACTGGCTTCATCAAACATTTTAAATTAATGAAAATGGCAGGAGCATATTGGCGAGGTGATAGTAAGAACCCTATGCTACAAAGAATTTATGGTACAGCTTGGGCAACAAAAGAACAGTTAGACAGTTATCTTTATATGCTTGAAGAGGCGGAGAAGCGTGATCATAGGAAATTAGGTCGGGAGCTTGGATTGTTTCACTTGCAGGAAGAAGCTCAGGGTATGGTATTTTGGCATGATAAAGGCTGGAGTATATACCATACTATTGAACAATATATCAGAAATAAAATCAGGAAAACGGGATATATTGAGGTAAGAACCCCAGTACTTGCTGATAAAAGTTTATGGGAAGCTTCTGGTCACTGGGAAAAATTTAGGGAGGACATGTTTGCCCTAAATCTTGCTGATGATAAAACTTTGGCTATGAAGCCAATGAATTGCCCGTGTCATGTGCAAATTTTTAAGCAAGGTATCAAAAGTTATCGGGACTTACCATTACGTATGTCTGAATTTGGTTTATGTCATAGAAATGAAGCATCTGGGGCACTGTATGGTCTGATGAGAGTAAAGGCTTTCCAGCAAGATGATGCACATATTTTCTGCACCGAAGAACAAATTAACAGTGAGACAGTAAAATTTTGTAGTCTGTTAACCGAGATTTATAAAGATTTTGGTTTTTCTGATATTAAAATTAAATTTTCAGATCGTCCTAAAGTGCGAGCTGGCAGTGATGAAGTTTGGGATAAAGCTGAGAATGCTCTAAAAAATGCCGTAAAAGAAGCTGGTTATTCTTATATATTAAATCCTGGTGATGGTGCATTTTATGGACCAAAATTAGATTTTTGCCTTAAAGATTCAATAGGTAGAGAATGGCAATGTGGTACTCTACAAGTTGATTTTATCTTACCGGAACGTCTTGATTCTCACTATATTGCAGCAAACGGTAAGAAAAAAAGACCGGTAATGTTACATAGGGCTACACTTGGTTCTTTTGAACGATTCATTGGAATATTAATTGAAGAATATGCAGGACGTTTCCCTTTATGGTTAGCCCCTGTGCAAGTAGCTATTGCCACCATCACTAGTGATTTAAATGATTATGCACTTGAGGTGCACAAATTATTGGTTAGTGAAGGAATAAGGTCAGATATTGATATTTCGCCTGAAAAGATTAATTATAAAATACGTTGTTTTTCTAATAATAAAGTACCTATAATAGCTGTTATTGGTAAACAAGAACAGGCAAATAATACTGTGACTATAAGACAACTAGGATCTGAGCAACAGGAAATTATTTCTTTACAAAATCTAGTAAAGCTTGTGAAATATCAGAATACCCGCTATTTAACATAAGTGGTATAGCTAACCTGATTAACATTGCTCCGCTATTAGCGGGAGGTATGAGCCGACGAAGCAATCCATATGATAAGCTTCATGGATTGCCACGCTCACGTACGTTCGCTCGCAATGACGGGGTGTTGCAAAGTGACTCCTCGCAATGACGTTTAAGGTGGATACACCATCATTGCGAGACCATGTAATGGTCGAAGCAATCCATTTCTAATCCAGAATTCAGGTTAATCGGGTTAGCTATAATACAATTTTATTTAAACAATAATTATGGAGAAGTTTTATTTCTGGAGTTAAGAATAGTAATTTTCCTAAGGCTAATAGGGAAATTAGGGCTAGTCAAGTTCGTTTAGTCGGTGAGAATGGTGAAATGCTTGGCATCGTCAATATCAAGGAAGCTTTGGAGTACGCCGAAAAGGTTGCTTTAGATTTGGTGGAAATCTCACCAAATGCTGAACCTCCTGTCTGTAAAGTTTTGAATTTTGGTAAGTTTAAATATGATAGTAAAAAGCGTATCCAAGACTCCAGGAAAAAACAAAAAGTTGTTGTTCTTAAAGAGATGAAGTTTAAGCCAAACATTAGTCAGGGTGATTTTGATGTAAAACTTCGCAAAATCAAAGATTTTTTGAAGGAAGGTGATAAAGTAAAAATCTCTTTATGGTTCAAAGGTAGAGAGATTATCCATAATGATATTGGTATGAAATTGTTTGACCGCATATTGTTAGAACTAGAGGGCTTAGCTAAGATTGATTCTGCTCCTAAAATGGAGGGTAAACAGATAATCATGTTAGTCAGTCCTAATACAACAAAAATACCAACGAACTAATTAGAACTAATATTATGCCAATTAAGATTCTCATGCCTGCTCTATCCCCAACTATGACTGAAGGGAATATTGCCAAATGGCTAAAAAAAGAAGGAGATAAGATCGCTCCAGGGGATGTTATAGTAGAAATAGAAACAGATAAAGCTACTATGGAAGTGGAAGCTGTGGAAGAAGGAACTCTTGCTAAAATAATTGTACCACAGGGTACAGAGAATGTAGCTGTTAACTCACTTATCGCTGTATTACTTGAAGATGGTGAAGATATAAGTTTATTGGATAGTTTTATAGCAAGTAGTGATAATTCTTCTAAATCATCTGCAACATCATCTGAAAAGCCGGCAACACCCATAGAAGAAAATAAGATAGTTAATCTAACTCAGGAAAATAAAGCAACAAAAGATCCTGAAAGGGCTTCTGCTAGAATATATGCTTCACCTTTGGCTAGAAGATTAGCAGCCATTGATCATATTGATCTGTCAAATATTCAAGGTAGTGGACCACATGGCAGAATAATTAAAAAAGATGTATTATCCTACTTAGTGCAACCAACAAATAGTGGTAAGATTAGGGCGGTGAACAGAAATAACGAGGAGTATAGGTCAGTCCCCAATAACAATATTCGTAAAATCATTGCTAAACGTCTGCTCGAATCTAAACAAACTATCCCACATTTCTATCTCTCAATAGAATGTAATATGGATAAATTACTTGATATTAGAGAAGATATCAATAAATCACTTATGGAAGAAAGTAAAATTAAAATTTCTGTCAATGATTTTGTTATTTTAGCAGTAGCCAAAGCTCTAAAATCTGTACCGGAAGCAAATGCCAGTTGGGATGAATTTGCTATTCGATATTATAATAATGTCGATATATCAGTTGCTGTAGCAATCGATAACGGTCTTATAACACCTGTAGTCAGAAATGCTGATCAAAAAGATCTGGTGACATTATCACGCGAATTACAAACTCTTATAAAAAAAGCCCGGGATAATAAATTAACTCCTGAGGAATTTCAAGGAGGAGGGTTATCCGTCTCTAACCTAGGTATGTACGGTGTTAAGAACTTTAATGCTATAATAAATCCACCACAAAGCTGTATCCTAGCAGTAGGAGTAAGCTCAAAACGTCCAATAGTTGAGAATGATCAGATAAAAGTTGCTACTATGATAGATGTTACCCTTTCTTCTGATCACAGAGTTGTTGATGGTGCTGTTGGGGCTAAATTTTTAGCTTCATTCAAAAAATTTATGGAAAGCCCTGCGTTGATGCTTATATAACGTCTGATTTACACCCTACCCTCACCATAACTTAAAAACTTAAACCATAGAATAAATTATGAGCTTTTCTGATAATCTAGCAAAAATCTTAAATAAATATGAGGAATTATCGAAAAAACTAACTACCGGTTTAATCGGAGAAGAATTTATAAAAGCATCAAAGGAATATGCTGGGCTAGAGCCAATTGTTCAAACAATTAATGAATATAATAAATCTATATCCGAGTTACGTGATATCAAAGAAATGGCACAAGAAGCAAACTTAGACCATGATACACAGTCGATGATATATGATGAAATGCATCGTTTAGAAACCCTGATGCCTAAACTAGAAAGGGCAGTAAAACTCTCCTTGCTACCAAAAGACGAAGCTGATACAAAAAATGCTATTATCGAGGTAAGAGCTGGTAGTGGTGGAGAAGAAGCAGCTTTATTTGCTGCAACTTTATTTAATATGTATCACAGATACGCAGAATTAAAAAACTGGCGTTTTGAAATATTATCAATCTCAGACACTGGTATTGGCGGCTATAAAGAAGCATCTGCTTTAATTAAAGGACGAGATGTGTTTTCTAAACTTAAATTCGAATCAGGTGTCCACCGAGTGCAAAGAGTTCCTGAAACTGAGTCAAGTGGCAGGATACATACTTCTGCAGCTACCGTTGCTGTCTTGCCTGAAGCAGAAGATGTAGACGTTAAGATCGATGAAAAAGATTTACGAATTGACACATATCGGGCATCGGGAGCCGGTGGACAACACGTCAATACCACCGAATCAGCGGTAAGGATTACCCACTTACCAACTGGTATTGTCGTTGCCTTACAAGATGAAAAATCACAGCATAAAAATAAAGCTAAGGCTATGAAAATTCTTCGTTCTAGGGTTTATGAAGCAGAGCGGTATAAAAAAGATATGGAAAGAGCTGAAACACGTAAAGGTCAGGTTGGTTCTGGTGATAGATCGGAAAGAATTCGTACCTATAACTTTCCACAAGGTAGAGTCTCTGACCATAGAATTAACCTAACTCTCTACAAAATAGAAGATGTCGTAAAAAACGGGCAGTTAGATGAATTTATTGAAGCTTTAATATCAGCTGATGAGGCAAGAAAACTCTCAGAAGTTTAAATATATAGCTTACCCGTCTATTAGCGAGGAGGCGTAAGCCGACGAAGCAATCCAAATTTAATCGTTTTCCTGGATTGCTTCGTTGCTACTACAAGTATAGCTTAATCAAAGAAAATGGCGACAAGAGGAAGAAAATATAGTATAAATATAGAGAGAAAAAATATAGTAAAATCCGATGCCAAGAAGTTATAGTTACGATCTGAGAACAAGAGT
>JAIRUG010000085.1 GCA_031254535.1 Rickettsia sp. | reverse complement strand
TTATGAATGCAATATGTTTTAATTTGAAACGCTTAACCGTTCTTGCTATGTAAAATTAAGTATCTAGCAGAACAAAAAGCTAAAATTTATGAAAAAAATTGCAATCTTTTAAAAATATTAGAATTTTGTTTCTTTTTTTTGAAATTAGAGCAAATTTTTATCTTTCAACGGTCCCACTATATTTTCTTCCTCTTGTCGCCATTTTCTTTGATTAAGCTATAAATAAATCATGCGTATTCTTCAAACTAATACCTTTAAAAAGGTAGCAAAAAAATTACATCCCAACCAAAAAGATTGTTTGGATAAAGCTATTCGTATTATTTTGTCTGATCCTTTAGTTGGTATTGAAAAAGTTGGTGATCTTTCTAACATACGTGTCTATAAATTTCGTATGATAGAACAACATACTATTCTTGCTTATATGTACAATCAACAAGAGCAATCTATAATATTTCTTGCACTTGGATCACACGAGAATTTTTATCACGATCTTAAAACACAATTAGATTAACAATTAGTTGGATAAGCAGAACTCATTATTTAATCATGAGCGAAAAACTTTTACAACGAGATTTAATGTATGTTGGTTATTTATTACTCATAATTGTAATAGTTAAACTTCATTATAAAAAATATTCTTTGCTAAATCCATTACAATTGTGTTACATTCCACAATAGCTTTTCAGAATTTAGGAAAGTTATTGATTGGATTATTCCTTGATTATTAATCATTTTCTAATAATCTAAAATTATAGTATAATTCGTATAGTATAACTTACAAAAATTTAAGTGAATATGTTTAATATTACTGCAAAAAATAAACAACTAGATAGAGCTAAAGTATCTAGTGTTTTTTGTAAACTAGGACAAAAAGATAAAAAAGAAAAGACTAAAATCAGTGAGTTATTAACTGATTTTCATGAAAATGGTATTCTACTAACGATGCTTTTCTTTGCCATACCAATTGCAATTCCTCTACCGTATCCTCCGGGTTTTACTACTATAGTAGGAATCCCCTTGATCATTTTATCGACGCAGATGTTACTTGGCTTTAGACAAGTTTCTTTACCATCTAAAATTAATAACTATCAAATTAGTAATGATATACTTATTAATATAAGTAACAAGATTGTACCAAAGATTAAATTGGTAGAAAAATATATACGACCAAGATTTAGTTTTGCATCTTCTATATATTGCGAACAATTTATTGGTTTAGTATCACTGATTTGTGCTATTGCCATATCAATACCTTTACCTCTAACTAATGCTGTACCTGCACTTGGTATTACTATAATGACATTAGGTCTTTTAAATCGAGATGGATTAACTATATTTCTTGGGTTTATGGTTTCTATAGTTGGTCTTATTATAGCTGTTATAGCAATTACTGCTAGCTGGATTAGCATAAAATATTTATTTAATCTATTTTTCTGACATTATTCTCCCAATGAAACAAAAATTATATCAAGGATCAAGTAAAGTGCTGTATCAGTCACAAGAAGATTTTGCTTTTATTATGTCCTTTACTGACAAAATTACTTTAGAAAATGGTGAAATTTTTGATATTTCAGGTAAAGGAGTACTGAACAATAATATTTCATCCTTCATAATGAGTAAGCTTGACATGGTGGGAATAGAAAACCATCTAATTGAAAAAATGAATATGCGTGAACAATTAATACAATCTGTGGATATTTTTCCCGTTCAAATATCGATTTCTACAGTAGCATGTGGCAGGTTTGTAAAGGAGTTCTCAATGGAAGAAGGATATGTATTCGATCACCCAATTATCGACTTTAGAGTTAGAAGTAGAGAATTAAAGCATCCTATAATTAATGAGCATCAAATACTGAATTTTGGTTGGTTAAATAAGCAAGAAATTGATGAAGTGAAACATCAAGCCATTAGAATACATGATTTTTTAAGTGGATTATTTACAGGTATTGGTATAAGACTTGTTGAATGCATACTAGAATTCGGTAGAGTGTTTAATGGTGAAGAATTTATGGTAATGTTGGCAGATGAAATCAGCCCTGATAATTGTCGTTTATGGAATATGAATAATAATGAGAAACTTGGAGCAGAAATGATTGCCAGTGATCCAGAAAGAGCTATTAAATCTTATCAAGCAATAGCTGATTTATTAAAAGATAGAACTTTGTAACTAACCCGACTAGCATTACTCTATCTATTAGTAAGGAGCCACTTTAATGGTGTTGAAGTAATCCAATCTAATGATATGGTGGATTGCCACGACCACTATGTGGTCTCGCAATGACGTATACGCCTATAACTCGTCTATTAGCGAGGAGGCGTGAAGCCCGAACGAAGCAATCCATTTTGTCACTTTTTGTATTGCTTCGTCGCTAATAGACATCAGTGAATCTGGTATAATGCTAATCTAGTTAGATATATAAGTAAAATCCCAAATCCTTGTGATAACATATTTTTTTGGGTAACCATGATCAAAATGAAACATTGCTTTAATTTATTGCTTATATTTATCTGGTTTTATCAATTTTTTATCTCTCCCTTACTTGGTGTTAATTGCCGTTTTTATCCATCATGTTCAGAATATGCTAGGTCAGCAATAATGATGCATGGTAATATTAAAGGGTTATGGTTATTTATTAAGAGAATAATCAGGTGCAATCCTTTTTGTCAAGGTGGATGTGACCCTGTACCTAATACCCAAGAGTAAAAACGTTTTTGAGTTGAAATCCTTGAAAAAATTGGTATTATTGACTGTTTATACTCCTTTGCTTTCAGGAATTGTGTTTTGAAAATATCAGGGGACTGTTGAAAGAAGAAATAGGTATGGTATAATGAAAAAAAAGAAAAAAAGAGAGTTGTAGAATGTTTTCGAATCAAATGACAATGGTAAGTCTAAATCAGTTAGTTAACGCAAAG
>JAIRUG010000062.1 GCA_031254535.1 Rickettsia sp. | reverse complement strand
GTTGCAAGACTTACAAGGTCAGATAGCAGATAAGGACAATGCATTAGTAGCTTTGAAAAAAGATAAAGATGATGCACAGGCTCAGTTGCAAGACTTACAAGAACAGATAGCAGAAAAGGACAATGCAGTAGTAGCCTCGCAACAAGAGAAAGATGCTGCACAGGCTCAGTTGCAAGACTTACAAGGTCAGATAGCAGATAAGGACACTGCACTAGTGGCTTTGAAAACAGATAAAGATGATGGACAGGCTCAGTTGGTTACAGCGGAGCAAGAGAAAGCTGCAGCGGTTCAAGTTGCACAAATCGCACAACAACAGGCGGAAGCTTTGATTAAAGAAAAAGCGGAAGATGATACTAAGTTAGCTGAGCTGGGAAAATTAGAACAAGAACTTGAAGATGTAACTGCAGCTTATAAAGTACAAGAGCAGGAAATAGCAAATTTGACGAAAGAGGCTAACCATTTAGCAGAAGCAGAACAGAAGTTAGTAGAAGTAGAACTGGAGGCAAAAGCTGCACTGGACAAGTTGAAGGACAATAAAGGGGACTTGGCAAGTAGTGTTAAGCTATCTAAAAACTTTACAAAAAAACAGGAGGAAATAAAAAGGCTAAAGGAACAGATTACTCGGGAATTAGCACAAGTTAAAAAAGAATTTGCAAAAGCTCAGACTGACTTAGAGGTTAGGAAAACAGAGGCTATAGCTCTACGAAGACAGGGTAATAGACTAGTTGCAAATGCTCAGACTGTCTTAGAGGATAGGAAAGTAGAGAGCACGGCTCTACGAAGATATGGTAGTAGACTAGTTTTAAATGCTCAGACTGTCTTAAATAGTAAGAGAATAGATGCTAGGGCTCTAGTAAACCAGGGTAGTAGAGTAGTTGCAAGAGCTCAGACTGTCTTAGAGGATAAGATAATGGAGGCTAATAGTATAACACGCAAGGCTAATAAAATCCTTATAGAAGCTAATACTAAAGCACAGAATATTAAAACACAGACTGCTAAAATGATTAAAAGTGTTAATGCAAAATTAGTAGCAGCTCATCGTACTGCAGCATCCCAGGTTGCAGCAAGTGGTAAAAAAACAAATGCGAGTGGAGGTGGGTCTGTGACTACAGCAAATGAAGAAGAATTACTTGCAGCACAAGGAAAACTCGCTAAAGTAGAAGGAGAATTAGAAATTTTAAAAGATGATATCGTAGAAAAAGATTACAAGATAACAACTTTAACTGATGATATCGACACAAAAAATGAAGAGATATCAATTTTAAAAGGTAATATTCAAAAAAAAGATGACAAGATAGCAACTTTAACTGAGGATATCGACACAAAAAATGGAGAGATAACAACTTTAAATGATAATATTCAAGTAAAAGAGAAAGAATTTAACGTAGCGAAACTGAAGATGGAGCAAGAGATAAAAAATTTAAGTGACACTCATAGAAAAGAAGAGCAAACACTTAAAGCGACGCATGATAAGCAAATTAAAGACTTGAATAAAGATTTCACAGCAAAAGGGCAAATATTAAAAGAAGAAAAAAATAAGATACAGAAAAATTTTACAGAGTTGACTAAGGTTCATAAAGCACAAGAACAAAAACTTAAAACAACAGAGCAGAATCTAACAAATCTGACTAACAGTTATACAAAACCCGGGTCAGCAGCTGCAGTAACCAAGGGTGGATCTAACAAGCAAGCTAGTAGTCAGGAGCTCAAAAGGATGGAAAAACAAATTACAGCTTTGCAGAAAGAGAAGCAAGATCATAACAATGAGTTGGCAAAGTATCAACAAGAATTAGATAACACACAACAAGAAATGGAGAAGTTAAAACAACTGCTATCTAATCCAAAATCTATAGGTGGGGTTGTAGCACATAATGGCATTAAGAGATCTTCTAGTTTAAATGATTTAACAAAATCGTCCGATCTATTAGATCAGAAAGCAGAACAGCAGAGCAACAAAACTCCAGTTGTAACCCCAAAAAAATCTCCAACTGAGGTAGTTAATCCAGTAAAAATAGCAGGAACTGGAGTTCAGGTAATTAGTCCAAATACAGTAATAGGAGCTAATACTCCTAAAGTTATTAAGGATGACTTAACTACTAAAACTAAGTCCACCATTCCAAAAAAATCGTTGATACCGACACCGATAAGGCAACAACCTTATATTAGGAAAGCCTCATAAAAACGGATTTATGATAAAAAAATTGCTGGAACATAGTAGTATTTTTATTGTGATCAATATTGTGGTGGTGCTGCTTGGGATATACGCATATTTGCAGCTGAAAATTCAACTTTTACCCAATATTCCTGCTTCAAATATTTACATTTCGATCATCAATCCGAACGTCAGACCGGATTTGATAGAGAAATACATTACTAAACCTTTTGAGGAGGTTTTTTCACATGTTGATGGTCTTGAGTCGATTCTTGCTGTTAGTCAGCTAGGAGAGAGTAAAATAACGTTAAGTATTGCCAAGAAAGTTCCGATAGAACAAGCAATTAACCAAGTTAGAGATTTGATACTAAAAAATAAGGCTCTTTTGCCAGAGGGAGCTAAAGATCCTATAATCTCCACTGAAAGTTTTTCTGCTTTACCAATGATGTATATTGCTGTGGGGTCTAATAACAATTTGTTAGTTACTGCCGAGGATATTGAAATGATCAAGAAAAAGCTTAAATATGTTGATGGTGTAGCCAACTCATCTGGTTTTGGTGTGACAGAAAAAGTGGTTAATATCGATATTGATCCGGAAAAAATCGCAAAATATTATATTCCTTTAGATAGTGTCCTTGCTTCGTTAACACTACAAAATACTGATTTTTCTGGTGGTAAACTATCAAATCAATATAAAACAGAGTATATATCTTTTGATACCACAATCAATAAGTTAAGTGATTTTGGTGACATCAATTTGGAAAGTAATAATGTTGCTATAAAATTAAAAAATATTGCTAGCATTACGATATCAGATAAAGAGGCACTTAGTTTTGCCTATTTTGGTACGAATAAAATTGTTTTATTAGGTATTTTTGCTAAGTCAGATGCAAATCCAGTTGATGTATCAAAAAATGTAAAACATTTCCTAGAATATTACGAAAAAGCCAATCCCCACTTTACCTTTCAGGTTATTATCGATGATAGCCAAGATATTTTACAAGCATTTCAAGAAGTGAAAAAAACCTTGCTGGAATCAGTGTTGTTGGTGTCAGTAATTGTTTTACTGCTAATGGGATCAGTGCGATATTCAATTATTGCAATCTGTGCAATTCCAGTCTCAATGGCTGCTTGTTTAATTATGCTATATTTGTGTGGTTTTACACTTAACTCGATAACGATGTTGGCAATGGTCTTGGCTATAGGGTTGGTAGTTGACGACTCTATCGTAGTGATTGAGAATGCTGAATATTACTATCAGAAAAATAAAGATGCTTTAACTAGTATATTGCAAGCAATTTATAGCCTATTTTTATCCGTTTTAATATTGATGCTTACGCTAGTAGTAATATATATCCCTATTTTGTTTATTAAAGGAGAGGTAGGAAAAATTTTACAGGAGTTTTCTCTGTCAATCATTGCTTGTTTGGTGATGTCCTTTATCGTTGCGTTTACCTTAACACCTATATTGTTCTTAAAACTAGCAAATAATACGCATGAAAGCAAATTTGCTCAAATTGTTAATAAGACGCTGGATATGATTACGGACAAATATAAAAGTTCTTTATTTTTTATTATACGCTATGCCAGAGTATTTTTATTCTTGGTGGCTATAGTTGTAGCAGTTGGTACATATGTTGCAGCAAACTCTATGAAAATAGAAATTGAGCCATTTGAAAAAAAAGATATGATTATACTTACCAACATCTTTATGCCTAATACAAATTTAAGTTATATCCATCGTTATATGAAGAAAATTACTAAAATAATCAATAGTAGTGATAATATTAAATATACCCTAAATATTGAAGAGTCACCACGTTCAACAATTTGGATGATATTAAAAGATAAAACTAAAGCGGTGCATACCTTGCATGAAATTGAAGCTAAACTCGCAAGAATAGCAGTGGGTGGAGATGTTTCAGTGAAGTTTGCCCAGGGAAAAAATACTGGTTCAGCAAAGGGGAACGTTGAGTTAAGCTTTTATGTCAATAACCACTCATCTATGGATAATGCTTGGCAGGATGTTCATTTTATACAGGCTAATTCACAGAATTTATTCGCTAATGTTGTAGCTATTGCGACTTCACTTGTGCAAGATTATAAAGTTTGGTGTAATCAAGATAAGTTATTCAAATATGGTTTAAGTCAGAAAGATATATCAAATACTTTGGATATTCTGTTTAATGCTAGAAAGATAGGAAACTTTAAACATTATGATAATACTTATGATGTTGTAGCTAAATCAGACCCTAAATTTGGTAAAACGCTAAGTAATATACAGAATATGTTCATTACAACACAGAAAAATGGAGAAAACCTTATTCAGCTTAAAGATATATGCGATATTGATAGGGTGAATACAGTTAACCAAATTATGCGTTATAACGAGCAATATTCCATTGAAGTAATTGCCACTGCTAAACATGGCGTTAAATTGCAAGATGCAGTTCATTTTATCGATCAGTTAAATAGTAAATTGCCAAGTGATAGTGATATTAGCTATAGTGAACAAACGAAAATGCTTATTGATTCAACATCGTCATTTACATTACTAATTTTACTATCTGTATTTGGGCTCTACTTATTAATGTTTGCACGCTTTAACGATTTAATGCTATCATTTATTATTTTGATTGGAGGAATTCCAGCTGCTTTAAGTATAGCTTTATTGAGTTTATATTTTACTCAAGGGGGGTTAAATATCTATACTCAAATATCACTTATCACATTAGCGGGGTTAATGACTAAGCATAGTGTATTGTTATGTAGTGCAATGCATCAAAAGGGGCAAGGCGGGATAAAGGCAATAGTAATAGGAGCAATATCAAGAATCAGGGCGATTTTAATTACTTCTTTGGCTATGAGTATTGGCTTGTTGTCACTTTTCTTTGATAGTGGGAATTATGCCAATAGTCGTTTCCAAATGGCTATAGTTCTAGTAACAGGAATTGTTGCTGGCTCGATACTAACGCTTTATGTAACACCTTTGCTTTACATTAGTTTTTATCGTATTCGTTACCAACGTGCTCGTATATAGTGTAATTATAAGAAAATGTGCTAAAATGTCTATATTTCAAAGAAAAATATAAAATCTATGGATATTTTCTTATCCTTTGTTGACAATTATTAAGAAAAGGAGTAGCATGTTCTTTGAGTTTAATAATTAACTCTTTAATAGCATGAAAGCCTTATGTCTGCCTGTCAGTTATTTGGTTTAATTTCTACGGAAGAGTTGCGAATTAAGTTCAGATAAGTAACCCTATACTAAAAGGTTTTTATGACTACTAAAGTAGGTAAGGTCAAATGGTTTAATACAACCAAAGGTTTTGGTTTTATTCAACCAGATGATGGTGGGAGTGACGTTTTTGTCCACATCTCAGCTGTAGAGCGTGCCGGGATCCGTAATCTTAATGGAGGTCAAAGTGTAGGCTTTGATCTAGAAGACAATAAGGGAAAAATTTCTGCTGTTAATCTGCAAATAAAGTAATATTTATTTAAAACTACAAGCAACTACTCAAAATTTATGAGTGGTTATTAAACTAGTGAATTTTGGGTAGTATCATCTTTTTATACACTCTGTGCATTATCTTTTATAACTCAGTGTTCACTGTAAGTAAAATGTAATTTTATTGGATCATTTAAGTATAGGGCAGAATATCTGTTATCTTTGTAAGGCGTTGTTGCATGGATGATGAAGATTTCATTCCTGTCTACGTGGAGAGGGCATTGTTTTTACTTTGTAAGTGCTATTATAACGTTAGGTGATCCAGTGCAATGTTGTCTTCCTACAAAGGTAGGGTTACATTTAAAGATGAGCAGGAGTACTGTCTTTTTTGCCGTATTATAATTACAATCGCTTTTACTATACAATAATTAATAACCCGCTTTATAACATAATAACTTAATCATAAATTTATTCTTTTTTTAAGGTATAGAATATATGTTTACTCAGATGCTTTGGAGAGTTGGAATATATTCTTTTGCTTTGAGGAATTGTTTTTGAAAATACCAATTATTCGCATGCTCATCTACCTTAAGGTGGATACTTGCCTCTCATTTTCAAAAATAATTATTTAAAGCAAAAGAGTCTAATTACAGTTTACTTTCCAATTCCTCAAAACATTTGAGTATTTTTAATTTACGATAAATAATATTGGATTTATATAATGAAAAGTTTTAATTTACCAAATGAAGTGATTATATCACTTGAACAGATGAACATCACCTCTCCAACGGCAATTCAAAGAGAGGCTATACCGATTGCGATGCAAGGTAATGATATTCTCGCTTCTAGTCAAACTGGTTCGGGTAAGACCCTTGCCTATTTACTACCAATCGTCAACTCTTTTATACAGACTAAATCAATGGCTTTGGTACTTGTGCCAACTCGGGAATTAGCCAGTCAAGTACGTACTACTTTAACTAATGTAACTACTCAAATTAAGCTTCCTAGTGTGGTTTTAATAGGTGGTGAACCAATGCATAAACAATTTATGCAGTTAAAGGCAAATCCTAAAGTCGTGATTGGAACACCGGGGCGTATTATAGATCATTTACTGCGTGGTACCTTAAAATTAAATACTGTCCAGTTGGTGGTGCTTGATGAGATGGACAGAATGCTTGATATGGGTATGAAAGAACAATTAGAAGAAATAAATAAATATATACCTGAAAAACGGCAGGTTTTAATGTTTTCAGCTACTATGCCAAAACATATTATTGCACTATCGCAAAAATATGTGATTAACCCTAAACGTATTACTATTGGTTCAACTATTCAGGCTGCCTCTCAAATAAAACAAGAAACTTTACGTGTTTCTGATAAAGAGAAATTTCCTGAACTTATAAAGCAATTAAATCAACGAGATGGTTCTATAATTATTTTTGTAAAAACTAAGCGTGGTGCTGATCAGTTGGCAAAAATGTTAAAATTTGAAGATCACAAGGCTGAAGCTATACATGGTGATTTAACGCAAGGTAGACGTGATCATGTAATTGCATCGTTTCGCTCTTCTCGTCATAGAATTATGGTGGCAACAGATGTTGTGGCCCGTGGCTTAGACATACCACATACACAGCATGTTATCAATTACGACTTGCCAATGTCTCCAGAAGATTATTTACATAGAATAGGTAGAACCGGTAGAGCAGGTCTTTCAGGTTGTGCGTTATCCTTCATTTCACCAGAAGATAATATCAGGTGGAAAGCTATTGATCGTCTAATGAATCAAGGCGAGAGTACTTCAAGAGAAGAAATGACAGGAAGTAAGAATCGTAGAAGACCATTTAATGGTAACAATAGCAATAATGGTAAAAAAAGTTATTTTCCTCGTAATAATAACGATAAGAAACCTTATGTTGGTCGTGCTAGAAATAGCAAAGCATCCTAATTTAGTAAAAGCAGTTGTGTTAGAAGAATACAACTGCTTTTAAAACTAATTTATAGCTAACCCGTTAAGGTTCTAGATAACTCCTTCATCACTGTGAGGAGTTAGTTTAGTAGCGACGAAACAATCCAAAAAGTGATCATAAATGGATTGCTTTGTCGGTTTATGCCTCCTCACTAATAGACATTTAGGAACTTATAACAATATCAAGAACTTATTCGGATTAGGCTATATCAATTTTCAATCATTTTGCACAGTGAATTACAATTGTTGAGTTTCATCAAGTATATATGTTGATATATATAGAATAATTTGCTATATATAGTCAAAATTCAAGTTATAGTAAAAGTAATTGAATTAGGTACTATCCTTATCTTAGAACAATGGATATAATCCTTGCGATCCTTAGTTATTTCTAGGAAGTTGTTGGAGATAACTAATTATATTTAGAGCTATTTTTTGGTGAGGATAAATATGATTTTTGAAGAAATAGTGTACCTATTTCAAGAAGAACATGTTTATTCGCAGCTAAAAAGAGCCAAATATAGAATCACTTTAGTTATTTTTGACAGTCTCCTAGCTATAGCAGATATCTGAAGAAGTCTAAGATATTGTTGAAATAATTATATTAATTGCGGTCGTGGCGAAATTGGTAGACGCACAGCCTTGAGGGGGTTGTTCTTAACAGAGTGGAAGTTCAAGTCTTCTCGACCGCACCAATTCTATATGTTTCAACTTAGTTGTCTTATAAAACCTAACATGTTAAAATAACCTGATTATTTCTATATTGATACTCAAATGATTTGAAGAATTGTTTTTTGAAAATATCAGAGACTTGAATACTTACGTACCTCATGTACGTTGGGTGTGCTTGCTCCTCATTTTCAAATCTAATTCTCCAAATCATTTGAGTATATAACTGCATTCTAGATAACTTGTTATCGAGAATTTGCACTAACGAGGAGTTATGCAGAATCAACCAAAAAGTATGTTATCGATTCATCAAAACCAATTTGATGAAACGTTTGAGCAGATTAATAATCTTCTGAATAGTGATGATGTTGGTAAAGCCGTGGAGATTATGACTAATCTCCATTATGCAGATCTTGCAGATTTCTTAGATAATGTAAATCATAGAACATATAAAATAATTCTTCCCTTGTTAAAAGATACACTAAAGCCTGAGACTCTAGTGCAGCTTAGTGTAAGCAGAAAACCACTTATAATCCAAACTTTAGGTATAGAGAAAACTGTACATTTAATTAATCAACTTGCTATAGAAGATGCTGTTGAAGTTATAGAAGATCTTGATGATATAACAAAAGAAATGATCTTAAGTAATCTCAAAATAGAAAAGAGACAGCAAATTATCGAAGGGTGTACTTATCCAGAAGACAGTGTTGGTAGAGTAGTTGAAAGGCATTTTGTGTCATTTCAAGAAGATTGGACCGTAGCTAGGGCAATAGATTTTATTAGACAGCAACATATAACACAAGATTTTCATGCTGCTATTATAACAGATAGTAAATATCGACCTATAGGTAGTATACTCCTAAGCACTTTACTTAAGCATAAAGGAGGGGAATTAGTAAAAGATCTTATGAACCCTGAATTTAAAATTACCGATCTCTTCACTAACTTAAGTGAGTTAAGTTTTATTTTTAAACAATATGCTTTAACAATTGTACCAGTGGTCAATAAAAGCGGCAAATTAATAGGTACCATTTCAATAGACAACATGCTCTACATCATTGAACAACAAACAGAAAAAGATATAATGTCGCTTGGTGGTGTTCATACCCAAGATACATTCTACAATTTATTTTATACTGTAAGACATAGGTTTCCTTGGTTATTTGTCAATCTAATTACCGCCTGTATGACATCGATAATTATTAATCAGTTCAGTGTGACTATTGTCAAATTTATAACATTGGCAGCTATCACGCCTATTGTTGCTTCTATGGGAGGAAATGCTGGAACCCAAGCCATGACAGTAACAGTTAGAGCCCTTGCCAACAAAGATATCCATCATAATAACGTATTAAAAGTGCTTTTTAAAGAAGTGGTTGTATGCGGATTTAACGGTTCTATATTGGCATTAGTTGGTGCGTTGTTAATCTTAATAATGCTTTCTGATCCACAGATCAGCTTAGTTTTTTCCATAGCCGTTATCCTAACTTTCTTAATTGCAGGTCTTTTTGGTTCGGCAATACCAATTACTCTACATTATTTAAATATTGATCCTGCCACTGGTTCAGGTGTATTCCTGACCGCCATAACCGACTCGTTTGGATATTTTGCCTTCCTAACTTTAGCTTATATCTTTTTGGTATAGCTAATCTGACTAGCATTGCTTTGTCTATTAGCTTCGTCGCACTAAATCTCCTAGGCGATGCACACAAAATTCTTCAGCGTCATTGCGACTTATCTTCCAGATAGAAAAGTGCTTGAAACGTGTAAGTAATGGGGTATGTAGAGATTTTATTATGAGATTTGTAGTCATGTAAATATCACTTTCTACTTGACATGATTTAAATTAATCGATATAATGTTTTTTATGTATATTAATAATATTTCAAACATAAATTTCCACCGTTAAAGCACATTCTCATCAGCATCTCTTCAATTTATTTGGCATAATGATGCACCAAATGACAAAATGTAGTCAGTAAAGAAAATTTAATTTCTTATCCCATATACCGCCTGCTAATCCCATTTTACGGCATAGTTCTTGTTCCTCCTCATCTAGAAGATAAGTTGCGAGGAGTAGCTTTGCTGCGACGAAGCAATCCAGGAACCGTTGAAAGATAAAAATTTGCTCTAATTTCAAAAAAAAGAAACAAAATCTTTTGTCTAAAAAATTACAAAAAAAATCATCAACTCTAATCTTTTTAAAAGATTGCAATTTTTTTCATAA
>JAIRUG010000028.1 GCA_031254535.1 Rickettsia sp. | reverse complement strand
AAAATCAATTTACTGAATTTATGAATGCAATATGTTTTAATTTGAAACGCTTAACCGTTCTTGCTATGTAAAATTAAGTATCTAGCAGAACAAAAAGCTAAAATTTATGAAAAAAATTGCAATCTTAAATTGCAATCTTTTAAAAATATTAGAGTTGATGATTTTTTTTGTAATTTTTTAGACAAAAGATTTTGTTTCTTTTTCTTGAAATTAGAGCAAATTTTTATCTTTCAACGGTCCCATTTTAGATAGGATGCAATAAAAATTTCTTTAAAGTAAATAAAATTTTACTTTTATTTAATAATTGGGGGGTGCTTTTTTAGTAGGTAATTAAATTCTGCACCATATATAAAAATCATGTTAATAATATAAAAGAATATTAGAGTTACTATTATACTACCAAGTGAACCATATATTATGCTTAATTGGTTATAACTTCTTATCCAAGTAGATAATGAATATCCACTTATCACCCATAAAATTACTGTTAATAAAGCTCCAGGAACTACCTCTGTAAAATTTAATGTTATATTAGGGACGATATAATATAATGATGATGAGGTAATAAATAATGAACAAAAAATTATAACATATCGTAAAATAGTTAGAGTTAGCATATGTTCTTCCATTATTTGTAAAATCATCGGTAGTTTTGTCAATATTATTGGCACTATAATTAGAATAAACATAGCAAAAGTAACGAATATGCTGATTACTAAGAACTGTACTATGCTAAGTAATCTTCGTCTTATGTATGGAGGTGGTGATTTTATTTCATATACCCTATTTAAAATTGTTCTTAAACATTCAACAAAAGATGATGCGGTCCATATACTTCCTACTATCGCTATGGTCATTAGACTTTGAGGTGGAGTTTTACCAAGTTCATTTATCCTAGTTTTTATTGAGTCAGTAGCCAATTCTGGCATACTCTCAAGAAAGATAGTTATAAAATTCTTTCCAAGTTCTGAAGCACCAATAAAGCTTGTTAGTGCTAATAAAAAAACTAAAAAAGGAAAAATTGCCAGGAGTATCATAAATGACATATACCCTGAATGTTCAACACCATCATGTTCAATTGTTTTTAAAATTGCCTGATATAGGCATCTTATAATTCTTTTCATCAACTGACTTTATTTTGCTTTATATTAGTTAACTCTTTAAGGCTTTAGGTAGCCTCTCCGTCTATTAGCGAAACCATGTAATGGTCGTGGCAATCCAAATCTATTCATTAAACTTGGATTGCTTCGTCGGCTCACGCCTCCTCGCAATGACGATTGAGGCCTACAATGCCCCTCAAATGTCATTGCAAGGAGCCACTTTAGTGGCGACGAAGCAATCCATATGATACGCTTCATGGATTGCCACGCTCACATACGTTCGCTCGCAATGACGTTGGTATTGATATAATCATGGATTTTTATTAAATCATACCAGGTAGTTTTTTTCTGCATTGGTTGTCTAAGCAGATAGGCAGGATGGAAGATAGAAGTAGTTTGAATTGGCTTAATAAGATACTGATTAGTATATAAATAATATTCTTGCCTAATTTTACTTATACCAGCATTCTTGCCAAGTAAGCTAGTTGCTGCAACGTTTCCCACTAAAACAATTAGTTTGGGGTTTATTAAAGCGATATGTTTTTCAACAAAAGGTCGGCAAATATCTATTTCTTCTTGTGTTGGTTGGCGGTTAGCTGGTGGTCGCCAAAATACCGTATTAGTAATATAAGCATTATGCTTTCTTGAAATATTGATAGAAGCTAAGACATTATCGAGTAATTTACCGCTTTCACCGCAAAATGGTATCCCCTCTATATCTTCGTTACTACCTGGTGCTTCTCCAATAAACATTATAGAACTTTGTGGATTACCATCAGCAAATACTGTTTTATTAGCTAATTTCTTTAAATCACAACCGTTAAAATCCATTAATAATGTTTTTAACTCTTCTAAATTGCCAATTGAGTCAGCCAAAGATCTAGCAAGCTTTATACTTGAATGCTTTGAAGAATTGTTGTCACAAATAGTGGCAGGGATGTTCACCTGCTTCATTTTACTTAAGTTCACCATACTATCCCCTTGTTTTTTATCCCCATTCTTCAAATCATTTGAGTATATAGGAGTTGTTGTCAGCTTTTTTCTCTTAATATTAGAACTTATCTGTATTTCTTGTTGATTAATAGCTGATTCTGACAAATAATAATCTATACCAATTGCTTGTAACCATTTTAGTTGGTTGATTTTTTTTGTTAAATGAGTCATTTTATTATTTAAAAAATATTTCAGCTAATGGAAGAATATAACATACCCAAAAATCTAGATGGATTTAGACTTGATAAGGCTTTGGTAAGTCTTATCACTAAAACATCTAGAAGCCAAGTTCAAAAGATGATAAGTGACTTCCAAGTACAGGTTAACAGTTTGATTATTTCTGATTCTAACTTTAAGGTCAAGGAGAATGACATTATTTCAGTATTTTTTAAAGAGCCTAACCCTTTAACGATGCAGGAAGCTGATATTAAACTTGATATTTTTTATGAAGATGAAGATTTAATGGTGATTAATAAAATAGCTGGTATGACAGTACATCCTGGTAGTGGTAACCACCAGGATACTTTGGTAAATGCCCTATTACACCATGCAAAATCTTTATCTACCATAGGAGGGGTGGAAAGACCTGGTATTGTTCATCGTTTGGATAAAGATACATCAGGACTTATGGTGGTAGCAAAAAATAATTTTGTCCATGTACATCTTGCAAAGCAGATAGAAAGTCGTAATCTTATACGCAAATATAAAGCACTAGTTTGGGGTATTATCAATCCACAAGAAGGAGTCATAAGAAATAATATCGGCAGAGACCGTATCTTACGGCAAAAAATGACTATTTTAAAATTTGGTGGTAAAGAGGCAATTACTCATTATAAGACAGAAGAAATATTTTTTAATAGTATTATAAGTATGTTAGAATGTCGGCTTACTACCGGACGAACTCATCAAATTAGAGTACAGTTGAGTCATTTAAAACATTCTGTAGTAGGAGATCAAACTTATGGTAAGAATAGCAAGAAAGTTAGCTACAATTATAGCATTGTACAACAAAAACTAGTAAATTTCAAGAGGCAAGCATTACATTCTTGGTATATAAGTTTTTCCCACCCGGTGAGTGGTAAATTATTAGAATTTGAATCACCTCTACCGCCAGATATTATAGAAATAATCACATGAGTATAAAAGAATCCTTAATTTTTGCTACTAGCGAATTGCAAGCAGTAGGTATTAAATCAGCTAATTTAGAATCACGCATATTGATGCAACATGCGACTGATAAATCTATTGAGTATTTACTAGCAAGGTCAGAGGAAGAATTGACACAGCAACAACAAACTATTTTTGTAAATTTGGTTAATAAACGTAGATCACTAGAGCCAATAGCCTATATTGTAGGATATAAAGAATTTTATAGTTACCAATTTATTATAAATGATAAAGTGCTTATTCCTCGGCAAGATACAGAGACTATTGTAGATGCAATTTTAAAGGATGTTGAAAAAAATTGTTTATTCAAGGAAGAGCTAGCAATATTGGAACTTGGCACTGGTAGCGGTTGTATTGCTGTAAACTTATTACTAGAAATGCTAAATGCTAATATCAATGTCAATGTAACTGCTACTGATATAAGTAATGAAGCTATTGCTATTGCTCGGCAAAATGCTATAAAATATAAGGTTTTTGATAGATTTAAAATAATTAATAGTAACTGGTTTGAGAATTTAGCAAAGCAAGAATTTGATATCATCGTAAGTAATCCACCATATATTTCCTTTGATGATAGTGTTTATATGTCTCCTGAGACTCTAAAATACGAACCACACTTAGCCTTATTTGCCGAAAATAATGGTTTATCGTCATATTACATAATTGCTAAAGAAGCTAAGGGGTTTTTAAAACAGAACGGTAAATTATTTTTAGAAATTGGCTTTAATCAAGCGGCATCTGTTACAGAAATTTTTGTAAGTCATGGCTATACGGTTCTGCAAGTGTATAAGGATTTAGAAGGTTTAGATAGAGGACTATTGATAGTTGACAGCAACTATAACTATAATTGATAAATTACTTAAGATTTAGAAAAGAGAATAATCATGCAACAATTTAGTCTTTATCATACTGCTGAAGGATTGCTATATAAAACAAGCTGCCTTTTAGTAGAAAAATCTTATCATAACAATTTGAGAATTGTGGTTTTAGCTCCAGATATTGAGGTACAAGAATTACTAAACAATATGATATGGACTTATTCTAGAAAGCAGTTTATTCCGCATGGCAGTAAACTTGATCCATTACCAGAGAAACAACCAGTCTATATTACTCATCAGTTAGAAAATCCTAATCAAGCTAGTATCCTAATAATCATTGCACCATTTGATATACAAGAAATTCTTAGTAACAAACATTATATTGCCCACTTTCAAAGAATAATTATAATATACGATGCCTTAGATAATTTAAGTTTAGTAATTAAAGCAATAAATGAACTAACTATTGCAACTCCGACAATTGATTGTTATAAACAGAATCCAATGGGAACATGGAGTAAGATTTAAATATAGCTAACTAGGCTAGTATCACTTTGTCGCAGCAAAGCTGCTCCTCGCAATGATGCCTGGGTTGCATACGTCATTGCGAGTGAGCCACTTTAGTGGCGACGAAGCAATCCAGAAAAGTAATTAGAAATGGATTGCTTCGACCATTACATGGTCTCGCAATGAGGGAGTAATACTAATCGGATTAGCTATAATATTTTTTCGGAAGAGCAAATAAATTTACCAATATGCAAAAATTATCATTTCAGCAAATTATCTTGACCTTACAGAATTACTGGCAAGATTATGGTTGTGCAATTTTGCAACCATATGATGCCCATGTTGGAGCTGGTACCTTTCACCCTGCCACTGTACTACGAACTCTTGGTAAGAAACCTTGGTTTGTAGCTTACGTTCAGCCTTCTCGGCGTCCTCATGATAGTAGGTATGCTCTGCATCCTAATAGAATGCAGCATTATTATCAATTTCAGGTTATACTAAAACCATCTCCTGATGATATACAACAACTATATTTAAAAAGTCTTGAATGTCTTGGTATAGATTTACAGAAACATGATATCAGGTTTGTTGAAGATGATTGGGAGTCGCCTAGTCTTGGTGCTGCTGGGCTTGGTTGGGAAATATGGTGTGATGGTATGGAAATATCACAATTTACTTATATGCAACAAATTGGTGGTATTGACTGTCGTCCAGTGCCTGGTGAAATTACCTACGGTTTAGAACGTCTAGCACTTTACATACAAGGAATCAATGAGGTAAAAAATCTTGATTGGAATGGTCAAACTGGAGAAAAGGCTTTAACATATGGTGAAGTAGATTTTGTCGCTGAAAAACAATTTTCGAAGTTTAATTTAGAATTGGCTGATATAGCAATATTATCCCAACATTTTATTGATAGTGAGAAACAATGTAATGAATTAGTTGCTGCAGATTTACCGTTGCCAGCTTATGATTATTGTATTCAAGCTAGCCATCTCTTTAACCTGTTAAATGCTCGGGAAGTAATTAGTGTAACAGAGAGAGCATCTTACATACTCAGGATACGTAATTTGGCAAAAATATGCTGTAATAAATGGTTAGAATTAGAAGATATAGTCAATTCAGGAGAATTGGGTAGCAGGAGCGATGGAGCGAAGCCTATATGTAATAGGCGAGCGACGAGTAACGACGTCACCAATTTCTCATCAATTGACTATAAAGAAGAGTTAATATGAGTAAGTTATTACTGGAACTTTTTAGCGAAGAGATACCAGCTTTAATGCAGAAAAATGCAGCAGAATCTTATAAAACCATATTTACGACAATCTTGCAAGAGAATGAGTTAGTTGCTGATGTTCAAGTATATGTTGGCTCTAGGAGAATTGCTGTACATATTACAAATTTACCGAAATTTATACCACCAAAAGAAATTACCATAAGAGGACCAAAAGTTTCAGCACCATTGCAGGCTATAGAAGGGTTTTGTCGAGCAAATAATATTGAACAAAATAAATTATCTACGCTATTAGTGCAAGGGCAATTATATTATATAATAGTAAAGAGTACCACAGAAACCGATATACGAGTATTATTGCAAGAGATAATTCCTAAAGCAATTAGTAAGTATATTTGGTCAAAATCTATGTATTGGGGGAATTATGATATAAGTTGGATTAGACCGCTTAGGAATATTTTATGTATATTTGATGGAGAGATACTAGCAATTAAATATGGTCATTTGACGACAAATAATATTACCTTTGGGCATAGATTTATTAGTCCTGAACCGATTACTATACACAGTTTTTCTGAATACCAGAACAAGCTGCGGGAGAGTAATGTCATTATTGACCAACAAGAACGCAAGGAAATAATTAAAAGCCAGCTATCAAAAATAGTAAAATCTCTTGATCTAGTTATCAAAGACGATGAAAAATTGTTAGAAGAAGTAACAGGGCTAGTAGAATTGCCAGTGGTTATGGTCGGTAAAATACCTGAGATATTTTTGCAGTTACCTAGTGAAGTACTAGTTAGCTCAATGCGTACACATCAAAAATATTTTAGTGTTTTTGATAAAGCTGGTAATTTTGCCCCTTATTTTCTTTTTGTTAGTAATATGCCACATGATCAAAATATTATAGTAAGTGGTAACGAAAAGGTATTAGATGCTAGACTATCTGATGCTTTATATTTTTATCAGCAGGATTTATCTGATAGTTTAGAATCAAAATTGCCAAAACTTGCACAGATAACTTTCCATGCAAGAATTGGTAGTATAAAACAAAAAACTGAGAGAATATCTGATATTTGTAATTATATAATGTTAGGAAATCAGGATTTGCAACTAGCAGCTAGACTCTGTAAAAGTGACCTAACAACTGAAATGGTGGGAGAATTTCCTGAACTGCAAGGTATTATGGGATATTATTACGCCAAAGCCGAAGGATTAAATGATCAGATTGCCTTGGCAATAAGAGATCATTATAAGCCACAGGGTCCATCGGATAGTTTACCAATGGGAAATAGTGCAATATTGGCAATTGCTGATAAATTGGATAGTTTAGTAGGTTTGATATTAATAGGAGAAGAGCCAAGTGGTTCAAGAGATCCTTACTCACTCAGACGCCAAGCATTAGGTATTATTAGGATAATTTTAGCTAATAAACTAACTATCAATATTAAGCAATTAGTTGCATATGTAGTTCAGCTATACTCTAAAGAAAACATAAGCTGTAATAAAAGTAGCCAGATAATCTTAGAGTTTTTAGAAGAAAGAGCCAAATATTATTTCAAGAATCACTATGATCTATCGTTGATTAATGCAGTGCTTGATTTTGATATTGAAGAAGATTTAATGGTTAGCGAAATAAAGCTTAGTACTTTACAAAAGTTTCTTGCTGGAGTGGATGGTGAGAATTTATTAACTATTTACAAAAGAGCAAATAATATACTAGAAGGTAATAATATAGAAGGAGAAGTTAATCAAAACGCTTTTATTTCACAATATGAACAACAATTATTTTTATCATTGGAAAGTATTTCTACACAAATAGACAACTCCATTGCCGAAAAGGATTTTACCAAGGCACTTAGCTTATTACTAGAAATGTTGAAACCTATTAATGATTTTTTTGATAATCTGATGGTTAAAGATGAAGATCATAGAATTGCCAATAATCGTTTATTGTTGCTAAAAATGGTTACGCAATTATTTGATAAATTAGCAAAATTTAGTGTTTTATGATTAGTACAAAACGTCATTGCGAGGAGACTGTAGGTCAACGAAGCAATCCAGGAAAATGGTTAGAAATTGCCACGACCTACTTGCGTAGTCTCGCTAATAGACGCCAGGCTATTTTATATTTTAAATTTATAATTGCGGGTGGCTATAAAATTATATAACTAATATGACCCAAGACAAACCTAAGCACGACAAAATCTTTCGTAAATCTATGGAGAATCCAATAGTTGCTAAAGAGTTTTTGGCAACTCATTTGCCTAAGGATGTGCTGGCCTTAATCGATAGTACAACTTTAAAATTAGAAAAAGATAGTTTTATTGAGCCAGACCTTTCTGAAAGTATCTCGGACGTATTATTTTCTGTTAAGTTTAATGACACTGATGGCTATATTTTTTTGTTATTGGAACATCAAAGTACTGTTGATCAGCTAATGGCATTCAGGCTATTTAAGTA
>JAIRUG010000020.1 GCA_031254535.1 Rickettsia sp. | reverse complement strand
TACTTAAATAGCCTGAATGCCATTAGCTGATCAACAGTACTTTGATGTTCCAATAACAAAAAAATATAGCCATCAGTGTCATTAAACTTAACAGAAAATAATACGTCCGAGATACTTTCGAAAGGTCTGGCTCAATAAAACTATCTTTCTCTAATTTTAGAGTTGTGCTATCAATTAAAGTCAATACATCTTTAGGTAAGTGAGTTGCCAGAAACTCTTTGGCAACTATTGGATTCTCCATAGATTTGTGAAAGATTTTGTCATGTTTTGGTTTGTCTGGAGTCATAATAAAATTTACTTATATAGTATGTTTATTTGCTTTCTCATCTCCAGGTAATACATAACTCGGTCCTTTCCAACTTGAGGAAAAATCAAATTCTCTATATGGTTGATCAAGTTTAACTGGCTCGTATACTACTTTTGCCAGAGTCTCATCATATTTAACTTGCACATAACCAGTCAATGGAAAATCTTTTCTAAGGGGGTGGCCAACAAAATCATAATCTGTTAGAATACGACGAGTATCATGACTTCCAACAAAATTTATTCCAAACATATCATATGCTTCGCGTTCATACCAGCAAGCAGCACTAAAGATTTTGGTAACCGAAGGGATTACGTCATTTTCTCCAGCTTCAACTTTGACTAATATCCGTTTATTTAATTTAAGACTTAGTAAATTATATACTACTTCAAACCGTTTAAAACGGTCTAAAAAATCGGCAGCAAATAAATCTGTCAGCACAGTAAAACGTAAATCCTCAGATTGCTTAATTGAAGATAAAAATGGTAACAGACTTTCTATAGTAGATTTATAAGTAGCAAAATGTACATTTGAGCTATTTGAGTATACAGGCAAAGCAGTTAGCCCAAACCTCTGATTCTTTATTAAGTTATCAATAATCTCTTCCATATTATATACTAATATTCTTAAATCTAGTAGTTCTTCTAATTTTCCTTTGTAATTGCATTAAGCCATAAATCAAAGCCTCAGCAGTTGGAGGACAACCTGGTACATATACGTCTACCGGAACGATTTGATCACAGCCACGCACTACCGAATAGGAATAGTGGTAATAGCCACCACCATTGGCACAACTCCCCATTGACAGAACCCACTTAGGCTCAGTCATTTGGTCATAAACTTTTCTAAGAGCCGGAGCCATCTTATTGGTTAATGTCCCTGCAACTATCATTAAATCAGATTGACGTGGGCTTGGTCTAAACAACATGCCAAAACGATCCATATCATAACGGCTAGAAGCAGCTTGCATCATTTCTACTGCACAGCAGGCAAGACCAAAACTCATAGGCCAAAGTGAATTAGATCTAGCCCAGCCTAGCAAATTATCGAGTTTAGTTATCAGGAACCCTCGATTTGAGATTTCCTCTGCAAGTAGCTTATCTTGATCATATATATCTATCTTTGCTTTCATGTTATCACTCCCAATCTAAGGCTCCTTTTTTCCATTCATATATAAAACCAACGGTAAGGACAAATAAGAAAAACATCATTGAAAAAAAACCAAATTTACCAATTTGTCGAAGCGTAATAGCCCACGGCATCAAAAAAGTTACTTCTAGATCAAAAATAATAAATAAAATAGCTACTAGATAAAAACGTACATCAAATTTGCTTCTAGCGTCACTAAAAGGATCAAATCCGCATTCATAACTATCCAGTTTAGCCTTATTATATTTCCGAGGACTCAAAAGCCTTGGTAATGTAACTATTATCAATGACAAAACTGATGCTATAGCAAAAAATACCGCTATAGGCAAATATTCCTGTAATATGTGCGATGTTTCCAACATTAGTAATTACCTCAATAGAGTAAACGTAATAGGGATACAGCAAACTACGACAATTGGCAATGAAAATCAAACTCGACATAGGAGTAATTTAAGCAAAATAATCGCTCCAAAAGAGCTGCAAACCCACCATATTTGCCAAATATTAAATGAAATCATACCTATTATATAATAATTTATAAAACAAGCATAGGCAACAGACTTGTAGTTTAACGTATCTATATCTATTTTGTTATCCTTATTTGCTAGATTCATCTTATCATATTTAGGAGACTGCACTAAGCTTATATTACTAATTTTTTGAATATATTTATAAATTAAAGATAAAAATAATATAAAACCTATTAAGCCCGTTTCAAATAAAATTTGCATTATATTATTATGTGGATGCAGAGGAAAAGGTGACCAAGTCCACTGATGATAGCTAACCATTTGTTCTTTATCAACTTCAAAATTTCTTGACGAAGCAAATCCATAGCCTAAAATTGGTTTCTTGATAATTTGTTCGGCAACAAAGTGCCAAATAAATAGACGATGCTTGGCAGAATCCGGTAGAAATTTAGCATAATGCTCTGATGCATAACGTGGTTGTATTTTATAGGCAATTATCGGCATCATTATTGAACCGGTTATCATAGCAAAGGTAAATAATTTCAAAAAAATAGATTGTAGTGATTTGGTTGCTAACAATCTATTTGTTAAAAATACTAATCCACCTACGGTAAATGCTAAAAAGCTTGCCAAACTATCTGAGATAGATAATAAATAAAAAATTAACAGGTAATATATTAGTGCTAATAGATATTTATGATATAGTATCAGTATAGCAATGAATAGCCATGAAAGCACTGATAATAAGGAGCAACCACGATCAAGAATGAATAAAAAGAACTGTCTGGAAGATTTTGGTTGGAAAATAGTACGGAAGGTCCTTGTTATAATACCGTGAGATGCGTATTCTATAAAAAACAGAGCAATTGCAGCCACTATTCCTATAATAAAATATATTTTTATTTTGGTTACATTGATAGGTAATTTGTCAATATTGCTATTTACGATAAATCCTATTAAAACAATTAAAAAAACTTGTAGATAATTAAATAAAGAGGAAGGATAGTTATGTGAATAAAAATTTGTTATAAGACACCAAAGACAAAATAATACTTCCAATTTCCAATTGGATAACAGAGTTTTTTTAACAGTAGCATATTGCAAATTAATAAAAATTTTACCTCGTAAAGCAGTTAGTATAGTTAATAACCAGATAGGAACTATTACTGCAGCAGAAAAACCGGAAATTAACCCAAATGCTGGGAATAACATTATTAACACGTAGATCGTGGATTGTATCATTCTTAAGTATCCTTATAAACAATCTTTAGCAAAGATTTCATAAATTGGGTGCTCAAAGGTGGAGACTGAAATGCTTGATGAGATAAGCCATCCTTGAAAAACTAACATAGGGTCTTCATCAATTTTATGCTCTGTAATGGTTAATATTAATAGCATGTAATTATCCCCATTATAAGGGTCAAGGTTTTTTATACATTTATGAAGTTTAATTTGAATATTGCCAAAAAATTGTGGTTCATTAGGCTTTAATAACAACTCCTTTGATGTTGCAGTAATTTTATTTAAAGCTATAATCTTACCTGAAGTGCAAGTTTTTAATTCTGCATATTCAACATTATTTTGTATATTTGGTAAGTTATTGTCGTTAATTTTATTGTCTTTAACTTCTAACTCGTTACTATCTTCATCGGTAGTATCGAAGAATTCTATATTTTGAACAGCATCTTCAGCTTGTCCAGAAGGAGATAGAACAAATAAAAACCCCATTATACTGATAAATATAAGACGCTTCATCAATTTCTGTAGCATTCGAAAATAATAATTCTTTGAGTTATACTTGGACTGGTATACTACTTTATAGTAAAATTGTATATGTAAAAATTTGCAATTTTTTTATTGTAATTTATTTTTTTATACTCCATATTGGTAGAGTAACTATGTAAAGATTAATGGAGCACTGAATATAGCTAACCTGATTAGTATTTATCCATGAAAGATGAGAGTCATTGCGAGGAAGACCTTAGGTCAACGAAGCAATCCAAAAAAATGATCAAAAATGGATTGCCACGACCACTACGTGGTCTCGCAATGACGTGTATGTACCTCAAACGTCATTGCGAGAAGGCGTAGCAGACGAAGCAATCCATAAAAATTAGTATAATATGGATTGCTTTGTCGCCACTAAAGTGGCTTCTCGTTAATAGACGGAGTAATACTAGTCGGGTTAACAATAAGATCAGGTGATATCATCCTTATCTACAGTATGGGAGATAAATAGACTTTTTTATATTCTTAACAGGATGACATTGTTTTCTTACTGTACATCATACAACTAATCACTTGAGTAAGCCTTAATGCAAGCTATTATCCACCTTATATTAACAAACTCACAAATCAAATCTAAACTTAGGACTGGTTTTTCTTACTTTTCTATATTCATTTTTATGGGTTTTGCTACTTTTGTATCTTTATCGATCAATAAATTCGTTAATGATACTATGTCAATTACCATAGCGGAACCAGAAATAGTTGACCCATTAAAAGAACTATCGGATGAAATCTCCCAAATTGTCACGGTCAAAAAAGGTGATACATTAAAGGCAATACTTTTACACCAACAAATTCCAAATAAAGAAATAACCCAAATTATAAAACTAGCAAAAGACAAGAATATTGATTCTTCTCTGAAGATAGGACAACAACTGGTTTTTGATTATGAAACAAAAATTACTGAACAAGATGATGAGGATCTTGCTTCTGAGTCACGTACATTGAATAAGCTAACTATAGCGTATGATAAAGTCAAATCTTTAGAAATTATTAGAGAAGGTGGGGATTTTTTCGCGAGGGACGTAACCAAAATTTTCAATAAGCTCTTAACCAAATCGTCGGTAGTTATTAATTCAAACTTTATGTCAGCTTTAAAATCATTAGGGCTATCAAGTAACAGTATAAGTGAAATGATCAACTCGTATAGTTATCAAATTGATTTTCAACGGCAAATTAAAAATGGGGATACTGTAACTGTTATAACCGAAAAATTTGTTACCAAGGATGGTAAATTTTCCCATCATGGTAAGGTTTTATATGCATCGCTTAATTTATCCGGTAAAGAGTATAATATTTTTCGATATTCTCCAAATAATACACCAAATAATCATGATTTCTTTTCTGAAGATGGTAAAAGTGTCAAAAGAAGTTTGCTTAGAACACCTGTCAAATTAGTTAGAGTTTCCTCACATTATGGTAATAGGCATCATCCTACTTTAGGTTATACCAAAATGCACAAAGGTGTTGATTTTGCTGCTCCAACTGGTACGCCGATTTATGCGGTAGGCAATGGGGTGATAACTGAAATAGGGTGGAAATCTGGTTACGGAAAATTTATACAGATCAAACATAGCCCAAATTTATCAACTGCTTATGCCCATGCTTCTAATTTTGCTAAAAACCTTAAGCCAGGAAGTATAGTGAAACAAGGGCAAGTTATTGCGTATGTTGGTAGTACTGGTAGAACTACTGGGGCACATTTACATTATGAAGTTAAAATAAGTGGTAAGAACGTAAACCCTATGCACGTTAAATCTACCCCTGGTATAGAGCTTACTGGTAAGCAATTGGCACAATTCAAACAATTTAAAAGTAATATAAGATATTTAAGTAATGAACTTGATAATAAGTCAGAAATTGCTGAACATTCAGCAACGAAATTTTTGTGAAACAATATCATAGAGCTAATCTGATTAGCATTGTGCCTAATTCACAAACGTCTATTAGCGAGGAGCTACTTTAGTAGCAACGTAGCAATCCAAGAAAAAATGATTAGAAATGGATTGCTTCGTCGGCTTACGCCTCCTCGCAATGATGTCTGTTTGCGTGGATAAATACTAATCGGGTTAGCTATAGCTTAAGACAGTTTCAGATAGAAGAGATGATATGCCTAACAAATTTAGCGGAACAATATTACTAGAAGATTCATTGCCAGACTATGTAACTGCAGATATCTCTAATGGGACCGTTGAAAGATAAAAATTTGCTCTAATTTCAAAAAAAAGAAACAAAATCTTTTGTCTAAAAAATTACAAAAAAAATCATCAACTCTGATATTTTTAAAAGATTGCAAT
>JAIRUG010000058.1 GCA_031254535.1 Rickettsia sp. | reverse complement strand
AAAAATTGCAATCTTTTAAAAAGATTAGAGTTGATGATTTTTTTTGTAATTTTTTAGACAAAAGATTTTGTTTCTTTTTTTTGAAATTAGAGCAAATTTTTATCTTTCAACGGTCCCTTCAAGAAATAAAAGCCCTAGAAGCAAAGCGAGATATATAAAGATACCAAAGAAAAAGGATTATTACTAATCGTCTCATACGGTGGTAGTAAAATATTTTATTTAGGGGTGGTACTTAGCAAAAAGTATCATAGAATGAAAATAGGAGTATTTCCTTATCTATCCATTACTGATGCTAGAGTTAAAGCATCTGAATTAAAGGGCAAGATTGCCAAAGGATATAATCCTATAGAAGAAAAAGCTAGATTATCTAAAGAGCCTACCTTTAAAGAGTTTTATGATAGATACCTTGATGAATACAGTAAAATTAATAATAAAAGATGGAAAGACTATGCTGCTTCTGTAGATAGATATGCAAAACATTTATATAATAGAAAAATATCAACCATTCAAAAAGCAGATATTCAAGAATTATTTAATAAATTGACGAAAATTGGTAAATATGGAGCTAACAGGTTTCTTGAAATATTAAGACCTGTATTTAATAAAGCAATAGAATGGGAATTGATTAAGGTAAATCCAGCTATTGGGATAACAAAGCATCAGGAACAATCTAGAGACAGATATTTAACTAGGGAAGAAATACCACAGTTTTTTGCAGCAATAGCAGAAGAGAAAAACGAAGTAATGAAGGATTTTTTCTTAATAGCTTTGTATACATCAGTTCGTAAAGATAATTTGCTTACTATGAAATGGGAACAAGTAAGTTTTACTGACAAACAATTATATCTACCAGAAACTAAAAATGGCAAACCTCATTCCTTACCTTTATTAGATCAAGCATTAGAAATATTAAAAGCACGAAAAGAGAACTCTACTAGCAGTTGGGTATTTCCAAGTGAGACCAGCAGCAGTGGTCATTTACAAGAACCAAAGAAAGCGTGGAGTAGGATTTGTAAAAAAGCAGGCATAGAAAATTTAAGGATACATGATTTAAGAAGAACGATACCAAGTTGGATGGCAATGACTGGAGCAAATCAATATGTAATTGGGCAACTACTCAATCATATGGATTCAAGGTCAACTGCAGTTTATACTAGACTTGCTCATGATACTGCTCGAGAATATATGCAAAGGGCAATTGATGCAATGATTCCGAAAGTACAACAATGAGGGGAGTTTTGGATTTATGTGTGATAATAAAGTAAAATAATGGTATGAACCTACCCTACATACAGAATGAGATGCGTATGCTAATCTTCTAGGATAGGAAAAGCCATTAGTGAAATTATAACTATCGCTGAAAAGAAGAATTAATAAACTAAATATAGTAAATGCACTATTTAAATTTTTAAAGCACCTTATATTACAAAAAGGATAAAATATTAACAATAAAGATTACTAATCAATAATAATATAATCTTAATTAAAATTTATTTTATTAGTGAAAGGTAGTGTAAATGTTATATTACCATTTTGCCCTATGAGGAAATTATAATAGTGTGTTGCCACATCTACTGCATCACAACTACAATTCAATTGAATTGCCAGTTTCAAGCACTCCATTTTTAATTCTATATCACTTCTCAACATAATATTACTAATCATTATTAGATATTATTAACATTAACAAATCTAACTAGATTAATCAATAATTAATAGCTCAATAAACAGAGCGTGTCTCCCGATTATCGCAGTTTTATATTAGCTGCAGAATTTCTTATATTAGTCTAAATGATTCATTGGCAAAATGACAATAAAACTATTAATGTCTCAGTTGTTAGAGAACTTTAGTAAAATAGTTTGCTCTTTATCTTGTAGCCTAATTCATTAGGTTAGTTACAACTATAAAGAGAATTACCAAAATATAAAGCTTGTTAGTATTGTAAATAATCTTATGCAAAATTTGAATCAAAATCAAAGATTATATTGGTCATTATCAAAGCCATTAAAATACATGGGCTTAAGTTTAGATGAGTGGGCAGTAATGTTATTAGGTGTAGTGCCTGGTATAGTATTACTTAATAGTGGTAATGCTAAACTAGGATTAGTAGGTATGATAGTTGGTATTGCTTTATGTTATGCATTTAAGAAATTTAAAAAAGTTTCAGAATATTTTTTGCTAAAAAGCTTTCTAGTAGCAAAGAAGTGGTTACCTGCTCCTGCCTGTTACCCTCTATTACTTGGTAAAATAGTAGGGAAATAATGGAGCAATTATTCAAACAATCATCAATTCAGCAACTAGTTAGATATAACAAACATTTATTATTAGTAACTGTGTTATTGGCAATTATTAGTTTACTTGCAACAATTAAGCTAATAAGCAAAGAAGAGAAGTGGGTGTTAATTCCGGCAATAGAGCCAGATCGTCGAATGATAGTATCATCAAAAAATTACCATGAAACTTATTTACAGGAATGGGCAATATTTGTGATGAAAGGCTTATTTACTACTTCACCAGAAGAGGTAGAAAGACAGATAGCAGATATGAAGGTAGTATCTAGTAGTACAGAGCAGTTAGATAAATTTTTTCAAGAACATTTACAATTTGTTAAAGGCTCTAATGTGTCTTCTGTTTTTTTTCCAAAAAAAGTGAAAATAACTGATGATGGAGTATTAATTCAAGGGACATTTCGTTATTGGTTTGGTGATAACAAGCATATTGCAGCTGATAAGAGTTATCTTTTAACTTACAAGCGAGGTACTAATTACTTGTTATTGCTTACTGGTATTAAGGAAGAAACTAATCAAAGAGAAATATGACTGTTAACAAGCAAAATATTATAGTAGTCAAGTCAAGGATTAAGCAATATCTGGTATTTTCTGTAATGCTATTATTGTCAAATTTTTAGTTTAATAATGCTTATGCTATAGGTTACATGTTACATGATGATTCTTTGTTAAAGTTACAGATAGCTAAAGACGCTCCAACTAGAATTAATATTGAAGGAGAGAAAATCAATAATATTTTCATTCATCCTCAAGAAGCAGCAGAAATAGTAGTTGATGATTGTGGGGGTCTGTTTATTTTACCTCAACAAGGTAAGGATAAGGTTTATTTAACTCTAATAGGGGAAAATGGTACAATACAGGATTTATTATTACGTTTTACTAATAAAAATCCAGCTCCTATAAGATTGATTAAATTTAATTTAGAGCAAGATATAGTTAAAACAATGTCAATTAATGAAAAACAAGAGAATAACAATGATTATAAAGGAAAATATAAAAGTAACAAATAATAAGCAATCTGTTAATAAGCAGCATATTGGTTTAATTAGCTCAATGTTTATAGCATTATCAATTATCTTTTGTGTAAATATTTTATTAGCTAAAATATCATTTGCTAATACTTTAGAAGGTGAACTAGATAGAATTGGCGGGCTTTCTACCGGTAAACTTAAGACAATAGGAATATCTGGTGCAACTATCTTATCATCTATTTGGGCAGTAGTAAGAGGGAATCTTAGACTTGCTGGAGCTATTGTCGCTATTGGTATTATTCTTGGTTTTTACTTAGACTGGGTCTCTAGTGGTATGAAGATTAATTAACTATAATATTTAAGTAAAATAAGTTGGTATGAAGCAAGTTAGTAAAATCTTGAAATAGAATTAGCTATGAATGAAGAGAATGAACAGTCAAATGATAAGCAAGGAAAGTCAGAAGATAAAATAACTGGTAGTAAGTTATCATCTGAGTTTAATAAAAGATTATCAGAATTTATAGATATCGTTAGGAAAAAGCCTGTAATTTCCTTGTCCTGTATAGGAATAATAATCATCTTAATATTTTATTATTTTTCTGAAAGCAAAGTAGAGAATCTAGAAAGCCTTGAAGAAGAGCGTAAATCACGGAGTGAGATATCTGGAATAGAGAAGGCAATAGACCCAAGAGCTAAATGGACGGAAGAAGTATTAACTGAAGTAAAAGATATGAAGAATTATTTAGAAAGTTTAATAGAAAATAAATATTTGGAAACTACAAGTAAAATTGATGATGTTCAGCAAAAATTGGAATTATTAGAAAGTAAGCCTAATGAGGAGAGTATATTATATGATGGTAATAGTTTTCATAATAATCAGCAAGTACAAGATTTAACAAATGAGCAACATGAGAAAATAATAGCAGATTTACCAGCAAAAAGGCAGTTTGGATATGTTAAAAGAGCTGGATGTCAAGTAAAAAAAGATGTTAAGGATTATATCACCACTGGTAGTTTTGCTAGGGGTTTGCTACTAACTGGTGTAGTAGTAGGTACTGGTACTAATAATGCTGCAGCACCTGAACCAATAATGGGACTGTTGAAAGAAGAAATAGGTATGGTATAATGAAAAAAAAGAAAAAAAGAGAGTTGTAGAATGTCTTCGAATCAAATGACAATGGTAAGTCTAAATCAGTTAGTTAACGCAA
>JAIRUG010000057.1 GCA_031254535.1 Rickettsia sp. | reverse complement strand
AAAAGGAGATTATCAAGGATATTGTATTATTTTGCGGCGGAGACCCTAATCTTAAGGATAAATTTATGTGTAATTATCGATTGCAATGTTTTATACTTTTTAACTTTCAACAGCTGTGGCAGTTTGGGCAGCATTAGCTGATGTCGCCATATTATCTGGTTAAGCTATACTTTAGTAGCGACGAAGCAGTCCAAAAGGATGCAAATAGATATAAGATTTGGATTGCTTCGTCGGCTCACGCCTCCTCGCAATGACGTTTGGGTTGTGTATACGTCATTGCGAGCGAACGTACGTGAGCGTGGCAATCCATGAAGCTTATCATATGGATTGCTTCGTCGTGTTTCACTACTGCTCGCAATGACGTTTAGGCACCTGGTACATGTACGAAAAAAATAAGCAATACCGCAAAAATAATGAAAACAGCTATTAGTGGATCATAAAAATCTGCTATATTTATAGATATAATCAAATTCAGGCTACTTATAGTCTTTTGCGTTAATTTACTATAGTTGAAAGTACATGACCCAAGTTTTTAACTATAACCCAGATAACAAAGTAGCCACTCTTGCTCTTAAGGTTAAAGCTAATGCAAAGACAGATAAGATAGGTGGGTCTATTATAATTAATGATAAACATTATCTAAAATTATTTATAAAGTCAGTTCCAGAGGATGGCAAGGCTAACAATGCTATTATCAATTTTCTATCTAGAGAATGGAAAATTAATAAAAATAATTTTGAGATAATACTAGGTTACACTAATAGTTTAAAACTATTAGCAATAAAAAATATTGAGTTAGACTATTTAAATTTACATTTAAAATACTATATGCATAACATTAAATAGTATTATAGGACTTAACTATGACCCAAGAAAAAAAGAAGTTTGACGCTGAAGTTGGTAAGATTTTAAACTTAATGATCCATTCTCTTTATACTAATAAAGAGATTTTTATGCGTGAGTTAATATCTAATGCTTCGGATGCTTGTGATAAGTTAAGATATTTAGCCCAAAGTGATGCTAAACTTATTGCAGACGATCCTCTTTTTAAAATTACTGTGAAAATTGATAAAGATAAAAGACAGATTATTATTAGAGATAATGGTATTGGTATGAACCGAGAAGATTTGATCGATAATCTGGGAACTATTGCAAAATCTGGTACAGGAAATTTCTTAAACAACCTGTCTGGAGATGCCAAAAAAGACAGTATGTTAATAGGACAGTTTGGCGTTGGGTTTTATTCAGCTTTTATGGTTGCTGACAACATTACTGTTACCTCAAGAAAAGCAGGAGAAGAGAAGGCTTATGTTTGGCAGTCAGATGGTCTTGGAGAATATATTGTAGATGATTTTGATCATGATTTCACCAGGGGAACTGAGGTGGTTATTCACGTTAAGCCAGAAGAAGACAGTTATATTGATCATTTTAGATTGAAGCATATAGTTAAAAGTTATTCTGATCATATAGCCATACCTATATATTTTTTTGATGAATCAACTAGTAATGAGATACAGCTTAATTCAGCTTCAGCATTGTGGACAAGACCTAAGTCTGACTTAACTTTCGAGCAATATAAAGAATTTTATAAAGCTTTGTCTTATTCTATGGATGATCCTTGGTTAACTATTCATAATAAAAATGAAGGTACGGTTGAATTTACTAATTTGTTATTTATTCCATCAACTAAGACTTTTGATTTATTCCACCCTGATCGTAAGAGAAGAGTAAAATTATACATCAAGAGAGTTTTTATTTCTGATGAGAATGTAGACTTAATACCTTCTTACCTAAGATTTCTAAGAGGGGTAGTAGATTCAGAGGATTTACCTCTTAATATTAGTCGTGAATCTTTGCAGCATAATAGTACTTTAGAGAAGATTAAAGCTGCAATAACCAAAAGAGTCTTGGGTGAGCTCAAAAAGAAAAAAGACGAGTCTATAGAGGAATACAGCAACTTCTGGTCTAATTTTGGTGCCGCTTTAAAAGAAGGGTTGTGTGAGGCAACTAGTGATCATGATAAATTACTTGAAACATGTATATTTAAAAGTAGCCTTTTAAGTAAAATGATTAGCCTTGATGATTATATTAGTAACTTTAAAGAAGGACAGGATACTATATATTATCTTAGCGGTGATGATTCAGCAAAATTACTTTCTAGTCCTCAAATAGAAGGATTTTTGAGTAAAAATATAGATGTACTTCTTTTTACTGATACAGTTGATGATTTTTGGGTTAATGTTAATAGTAGCTATAAGGGTTATGCAATTAAATCAGTTACTAGAAGTGACATTGATTTAGAGAAGTCTGAGCAAAAAACTGAAGATATAAAAGAAGATAATGATGAATATACCAAATTAACGGAGTATTTTAAAGAAATATTAGGTAATTTAGTAAAAGATGTAAGGATTTCTAAAAAGCTTACTTCAAGCCCAGTTTGTCTTGTCGTTGGTGATGGAGCTATGGATATTCGTATGGAAAGATTCTTAATTGAGCAAAAACAATTAATGACAGCATCTACTAAAATACTAGAGCTAAACCCTAAGCATAGAATTATTGAAAAAATTAACGCTGATATAATCTCAAATAATAAAGATTATGATAATGAGGAGTTGGTGAAATTAATGTATGATCAAGCATGTATTCTAGAAGATGAGCCAGTCAATGATACTGGTGGATTTGCAAAAAGACTCAATGATATTGTAGAAAAAGCTATCTTATAAACTAGATTTGGAAATCAATGCTAACAAACACTAAAAGATATAAATCCATTTCTTTTAGTATAAAAACCTATGACAATTTTTGTGATCTTTTTGATATATTGTTCATAAATGAGGAATTGCAAAATTTCAGGTTAAAAATATTTTTATTTCTCGTCAAAAAAACAATATTGAAGGATTTATATAGGAATGTATATTAAACATAAATATCAGTTAATATTAATTATTAAATTGTTATTGTTTACAGTTCAAGTAACACTAGCACAACCGTTATCAATTGATGATATATATAAACATTTATTAACAACATTTCCTCAATATAATAATATTACCTATAATAAACCTTCTACTAATTATTTAGTACCAAATCATTGGTTATTACAAACTCCCAACATTTGGGGAACATCTCTTGAAAAATATAATCAAGGATTTACACCAGTTGGTGATAATATAATAGATAACCAATTTTTTGTACCAACATGTCGCACTCAATCAGATTGTCTTGGGGTTAGCATTTGTAAAAGGGCTGAGTTTACCTTGGACGATAGAAAATTATGTTTGACAAATGCCCATGATATTTTAGAGTCAATATATTAGTACAATTATTAAGGCTGAAAATATCTATAGATATTGTAACTCTTGGCAAGACGTTAATGAGTACAGAGGCATTTACTTCAATGTTAAAAAATGTTCTTACAACACTTGGGTATAAGACTATTAATTCATCTCATCCTATAATGATACGCTTACTTTATGGAACATATCATGAGGCACCTAGCACATTCATCAAGGATTATTTGCATAATATTACTGCTAATTTACCTGCTAAGAACAAATTAATTATATCTATTGCTAGTACTAGATCATGTATGTTTACATCTAATTGTGGTAATGAGGATGGTCAGCATGATTTTGTTCTTGATTTCGCCTGGAATCATGGAACAATTATTGTTGTTGATAAAAAAACACTAATTACTGGTGGAGAGAATTTATGGAATGAGGATTATCTAGAAAAATATCCAGTCAATGATTCAAATATTAAAATATCTGGACCTGTCGCCAATGGTGCCATAATTTATGCTAATATATTATGGGACTATGTTCGTCACAATCGAGAATTCACTGTCAATCATTGTTATACATATAAGAATGGCACTATTTTAGAGAAATGTCCACAACTTTCTAAGGTGGGACCGTTGAAAGATAAAAATTTGCTCTAATTTCAAAAAAAAGAAACAAAATCTTTTGTCTAAAAAATTACAAAAAAAATCATCAACTCTGATATTTTTAAAAGATTGCAATTTTT
>JAIRUG010000056.1 GCA_031254535.1 Rickettsia sp. | reverse complement strand
TGCTTGAAAAGGAGATTATCAAGGATATTGTATTATTTTGCGGCGGAGACCCTAATCTTAAGGATAAATTTATGTGTAATTATTGATTGCAATATTTTATACTTTTTAACTTTCAACAGATGTGGGATTGCCACGCTCACGTACGTTCGCTCGCAATGACATATATGCAACCCAAACGTCATTGCGAGGAGGCGTGAAGCACGAACGAAGCAATCCATTTCTAATCACTTTCTTGGATTGCTTCGTTGTGCCGCTAAAGCGGCTCCTTGTTAATAGATATTAGTTTGTATGGATAAATACTAATCAGGTTAGCTATAGATTTACCCAAACCATACCATCACTCATCTCCTATTCTAAGAGCAGCTATAAAAGCTGATTGCGGAATTTCAACGTTACCAATATTACGCATACGTTTTTTCCCAGCTTTTTGCTTTTCCAATAATTTACGTTTACGAGTTATATCCCCGCCATAGCATTTAGATAAGACATCTTTACGCATTGCCTTGACGGTTTCTCTAGCAATTATTCTGCTACCAATAGCAACTTGAATAGCAATCTGAAATAATTGCCTTGGGATTAAATCGCTAAGGCGTTTACACAACTCTCGACCTCGATATTCTGATCTTGATCGATGCACTATAGTAGACAAAGCATCAACTGGCTCACTATTAACTAAAATAGATAATTTTACCAGATCACTTTCCTCATAACCATCTATTTCCCAATCAAAGCTAGCATAGCCTTTTGTATAACTTTTTAACTTATCATAAAAATCAAATACTATTTCATTTAACGGTAATCGATAAATTACCATAGCCCTACCACCAACATAAGTTAATTCAATTTGCACTCCTCTTTTATCAGTACACAAAGATAAAACATTACCTAAAAACTCATCTGGTACTAATATTGTTGCCTTAACCCAAGGTTCTAACATTGATTCTATATTTTGAGTAACAGGTAAATCAGCCGGATTATGTATTTCTAATTGGTGTCCATCACGCATATTAATCTTGTAAACCACACTAGGAGCAGTAGTTATCATATCAAGATCAAATTCACGTTCCAGTCTTTCTTGAACTATTTCAAGATGTAGCAACCCTAAAAAACCGCAGCGAAAGCCTAAGCCTAAGGCAGTTGAACTTTCTGCTTCAAATTCAAAACTAGCATCGTTAAGTCGTAATTTAGCTAAAGAATCTTTTAAATGCTCAAATTGTGAGGCATCTGAAGGATATAACCCACAAAATACTACCGGTAAATGCGGCTTGAAACCAGGCAAAAGTTCCTTGCAAGGTCTTTTCTCATCAGTTATTGTGTCACCAACTTTACAGTCAACAACCTGCTTGATTGAAGCAGTAAAAAAACCTATTTCTCCTGGATATAAAATATCTGATATATGTTTTTTAGGAGTAAAATATCCAACATTTTCAACGTTATAATTAGAATTGCTAGCCATCATCTTAATACGCATATTTTTACGTAAAGTTCCATCGATAACTCTAACCAAAATTACTACCCCTAGGTAAGAATCGTACCAACTATCAACCAATAATGCCTTTAGAATATCTGTTTGATTAGTTGTAGGACAGGGCAGTCTATTAACAATTGCTTCAAGTACATCTTCTATTCCTATTCCACTTTTTGCCGAAATCAATAATGCATCGCTTGCATCTATGCCAATTACGTCCTCTATCTGTTGCTTAACTTTATCAGGATCAGCAGCTGGCAGATCGATTTTATTGAGCATTGGAATAATTTCATGCTTATTGTCGATCGCTTGATAAACATTTGCTAGAGTCTGTACCTCCACACCTTGACTACTATCTACCACTAACAAAGAACCTTCACAAGCAGCTAATGACCTACTCACTTCATAGGAAAAATCCACATGACCAGGAGTATCCATTAAGTTTAGATAATAGGTATTACCATCTTTTGCTTTGTAAGTTAATCTAACAGTTTGTGCTTTGATAGTAATACCACGTTCTTTTTCTATGTCCATTGAGTCAAGTACCTGATGACTCATTTCCCGAGCTACCAACCCTCCGCAATATTCAATTAACCTATCTGCTAAAGTAGATTTACCATGATCAATGTGAGCGATGATTGAAAAATTTCTGATAAACTTTTGATTATTCATTGTATATTCGATATAATGTTAAAATTAGAAAGGATTCTATAGCTAACCTGACTCGTCGCCACTAAAATGGCTTCTCGCAATGACGTCGGTTTATCTTATCTTTATATAGTAAAATTCCATTTTATAGTAGGAAATTTAATAGTGCGTGCTGAAATTAAACATTATGTAAAAAAAATCGAACAGTCTTTAGAACTGCTCAGGAGGTCACTTTGATTTTGATAACGCAATTAAAAGGCTTTTAGAGTTAGAAAATATATCAGAAGATCCAGCTCTGTGGAATAATCAGGAGAAAGCTCAAAATATTCTGAAAGAAAAAAGACTTCTAGAGACTAAGCTTAACTCGTTTAAACAACTTCAATCTAATCTTACAGAGTGTTTAGAACTTGAGGAGTTGGCATTTATCGAAAATGACCAACAAGTTTTGGGGCAAGTTCAAGAAGATTTAGGAAAGCTATCTATTATTGCTGGAAAATTTGAGACTGAATGCTTATTTTCTGGGGAATTTGACAGTAATAATTGTTTTCTAGAAATCAATGCCGGAGCTGGAGGAACAGAGAGCCACGATTGGGCATCAATTATGATGCGTATGTATTTACGTTTTGCGGAAAGACAGGGTTTTAAAAGCGAGATTATTCATCTTATTAATGGTGAAGAAGCAGGAATAAAATCATGTACTATCAAAATTAATGGCTACCAAGCATATGGTTGGTTTAGGACAGAGTCAGGGGTACACCGTTTAGTACGGATATCGCCTTTTAATGCCGCAGGCAAAAGGATGACTAGCTTTGCTAGTAGTTGGGTATATCCAGAAATTGATGATAGTATTGCAATTATAATAGATGAAAAAGATCTTAGAATTGATACTTACCGGTCTTCCGGTGCTGGGGGGCAACACGTAAACACTACTGATTCTGCAGTAAGGATTACCCACTTACCCACTAATATCGTAACACAGTGCCAAAATGATAGGTCACAGCATAAGAACAAAGCACAGGCTATGAAAATGCTTAAAGCAAGATTTTATGAATTAGAATTAAAAAAACGTACTGATGATATTAATGAACAAAATGCATCCAAAACTGAAAATGGTTGGGGGCATCAAATAAGATCTTATGTATTGCAACCTTATCAGATGGTTAAGGATTTACGTACCAATCATGAGACTTCTGATACTAAGGGTGTACTTGACGGAGATTTAGAAAAATTTGTTTCAGCTAGCCTATCAATGAGTGTTGGTAATATATAGCTAACCCATTAAGGTTCTAGATAGCCTCTCCGTCTATTAGCGAGGAGCCACTTTAGTAGCGACGGAGCAATCCAAAAAGTAATCATAAATGGATGCATGTTTTTCGGCGGAGTTGGTATTCTGGGACCGTTGAAAGATAAAAATTTGCTCTAATTTCAAAAAAAAGAAACAAAATCTTTTGTCTAAAAAATTACAAAAAAAATCATCAACTCTGATATTTTTAAAAGATTGCAATTTT
>JAIRUG010000054.1 GCA_031254535.1 Rickettsia sp. | reverse complement strand
AAAAATTGCAATCTTTTAAAAATATTAGAGTTGATGATTTTTTTTGTAATTTTTTAGACAAAAGATTTTGTTTCTTTTTCTTGAAATTAGAGCAAATTTTTATCTTTCAACGGTCCCATTATAGACTCTACGGTTAACTAACAGTCATGAAATTGGCGTCTTCTAGCCATAAAATTTTGCAAATAATTTCATTATTAGGATATAGCTTGGCTACTAGATGTCGGTAAAAATTCAACTGATCAATATAAGATTCCTTAACTAGTTGACAACTTTTAGGTGGATTGGTATCGGATTTATAATCAATAATGGTTATTTTCTTCGCATCAATGGCAAGTAGATCAATTCTTCCTGTCTTAACATCATCATTTAGATTTATCCCTATCGTTACCTCAGTTTTTAGTTCTTGAGAAATAAGTGTCATGAATTCTGCATTATTCAGTAACTTATCAATATTTTTGTGCATTTTCTCTTGTAAAATTGCTGGTAATGTATCAATAAATGGGTGGGTGTTCATACTAGAAAAATCATTAATCTTTACAGCATCTTCTAGAATTTTATGAAATATCCTACCATATTCCAAATGATCATTAACTATAAGAGGCGAATTAACTGAATAATTTTGCTTGGTACCTTTGGTGATTTTATTAATAAGAGAAAGATTTGGTAGCCATTCTATCAACTTCTTATCAGCTATTGGGTCATTGTCAGTTTCTGCAAAAGGTCTAATGTTCTCCTTATTTTCACAAGGAAGATAACCTTCATGCTCTTTAGTTGTTTCATAAACTATAATCCCATTCTCATATAGCTTACCATGCATATTCATTACTCTAGAGACTAACTCATACCAACAATTTTGTGGCAGCTTATTACTACTTGACTGATAACCACATATCACTAAATGATCTTCTGCTCTGGTCATTGCCACATAAAGTAGTCTAATATATTCTTGTAAATCCTTTTGTTGCTCCTGTTCCTTAAGGGCTTTAAAAAATTCTGGGCTATTAGATGATTGAGTGGCAGAGAACATCTTACCTTCTTGATCCCAAATAAATTTATTGTTATTAGTTGGCACTGAACTAGTATCACATAGAATAACAATAGGTGCTTGTAGCCCTTTAGAAGCATGAACGGTCATAACTTTTATCTTATTTGACGATTCTAAGTTCCTTTTAATGTCAATTTTGTTATTTTCAAACCAATAAACAAAGCTTTGCAGTGAGCTATCTATATTATTGGCATAATTAGTACTTAAATATATCAATTCATTTATTACATCATTACTATCAAATCCATTAGATTCAACTAGAATTTTTCTAATATCCAAACAATCGACAATCAATGAGAAAAAATTCCCACAATTGGTAACTTTGTATATCTGTAAAAAATAACATAATTTATTATATATATTTGTATATTCTAGGATAGTTTGTAGATATGCCCAAATAGAATTTTGGCCTCGAGAAACTGCAATCAGCTGTATTTCTTGTTCACTCATGCCGATTATTGGTGATTTTAACAAACTAAGCAAATTCAAATCATCTTGAGGTAGTAGTACAAATTTCGCTATGGCTATTAAGTCTAATACTGACAAACTTTTATCTAAAGTGATTCGATCAACATCTTCTACTTGCAAACCATGTTGCTTAAGACAGCTAATAATTTCAAAAACTAACTGATCTCTCTTGCGTACCAGAATCATAAAATCTGATTCTTTAACTTTGGAATTAGTAGCATGTAGAATTCTTTGGCTTGCTATCTGACTTTTTATAAAATTAGCAATTTGTTCCGCAAGTAATTGCTGAGCAGATTTTGATTCATTATGCTCTTCTGGTAAAGACCAGAACAACTTACTCTCCTTCTCACCTCTAACTAGTGACCAAAGTTCGACTCTACCTTTATCAGTCTGACGAAATGGCAAGATTTTAGGATTCTCAGAGGTAAATAATTGAGGGGTAGTGTTTTTAATTTGTTGTAAAATTAGATAGACAATATCAATAATTTTTTCGGTAGATCTATAAGACCATTCAAGAGTAATATTTCTGAAATTCTTATTTGCCTCAGAGAATTTTTTATACAAATTTTCATTAACATAATTAAAAGAGCTAAGATTTGCTCCTTGGAAGCTAAAAATTGACTGTTTTTCATCGCCTACGACAAAAATAGTACTTTTTTTATGCTTAGTGGTAGAATAAAATTCTGCTATAATTGCAGTGATAATGGTCCATTGTTCTGGACTAGTATCTTGTGCTTCATCAACAAGCAAATGCTCAATCCCACCATCAAGTTTAGAAGACACCCAACTTTTAGTAGTATCATCTGTCAATAATAATTGTGTCAAATAAATTAAATCATCATAATCAAGCAAGCTGTACTCAGTTTTATATGAATCATATTTATCAAGAAGAATCTTTGCCAAATTACATAACAAATTTGAATAATTTTCCATATCTTGCATTTTAGCTTGTTGATCTAACTGAAAAATCTTCTCTTGAATATATTCAAGCTCATTCAATAACTTTGGATATTTTGTTGCTGTAGATTTAGGCAACATATTCTTACGCTTAGTACATTCTTTAGTAAGAAAAAATTGTTGAATTTCTTGATCTAGGTTAATAGATATTGAGTATTTTGCAAGCAATTGTCGAGCATGTTTATAAAGACCTGATAATTGCTCAGAAATAGAGTCAATTGATTTGTATGTATCGTACCCTATATGACCCATCTGCTTAGCAAATAATTTCTTAAACTTAATCTTTTGCTGGATTATTTCAGAAAAAATATCATTGATAGTTACTTCATGGAAGTTTGTCAGGAAAAAACTAATAAGATCATGATAAGTTGGATCTAAATAGATTTGATTTCTTATTTTGTTAACAACCCCTTGTGCTGTAATCTCGTCAAGAATCTGAAATTCTGGATTGATACTCGCTTCAAAAGGAAATAATTTAAGCATCTTTTGACAGAAAGCATGAATAGTATAAATATTAATCCCATCTTCAGAGTTTAGTAGCCTGTAATACAAAGTTTTGGTATATTGCACCTCACTTTCTAAAGGCTCCCTAGCAAGTAACAAACCTAACTCTTTAGTCAATTTAATAGTTCCCTCTACAGCAAATTTAGCAAGTTTATTTCTAATTCTACTCTGCATTTCAAGGGCAGCTGCATTAGTGAAAGTTAAGCATAAGATTTTGTTAAATGGAGTCCCATTAATTAGTAATCTGAGCACTCTATCTGTTAGGATTTTGGTTTTGCCTGTACCAGCTGAGGCAGAGACCCAAACAGAATATTGTGGATCTGATGCTTGTTGTTGTAATTCATTCATTTTATAAAAGGAATCCTATTATTTAAAGCATTTGAGTATACACGCCCTAAATCTATTTTTCTTTAGCCTATAAATCCATATTGGGACCGTTGAAAGATAAAAATTTGCTCTAATTTCAAAAAAAAGAAACAAAATCTTTTGTCTAAAAAATTACAAAAAAAATCATCAACTCTGATATTTTTAAAAGATTGCAATTTT
>JAIRUG010000016.1 GCA_031254535.1 Rickettsia sp. | reverse complement strand
AAGGATATTGTATTATTTTGCGGCGGAGACCCTAATCTTAAGGATAAATTTATGTGTAATTATCGATTGCAATGTTTTATACTTTTTAACTTTCAACAGCTGTGACTAAAGTAGCTCCTTGCAATGACGGTGGTACCCTTAACAAAATATTTGTGGGTAATAGTAAGCTTGCTAATAGACGGCGTAATGCTAATCGGATTAGCTATAAGGAATGAAAAAGTATTAATATTTGATGTTAAAGGATTAATGTGCTAGAATGTTTTTTTGTGAATTAAGCTCAGGATGAAAACTGTACTAATAGTTAACCAGATCAGTATTTATCCATAACAAACTGACGTCATTGCAAGAAGCAACTTCAGTGGTGGCAAAGCAATCTAATGAATGTGGATTGCCACGACCTACTTGCTTGGTCTCGCTAATGGACGTGTATGCACCTTAAACGTCATTGCGAGGAGGCGTAGCTGACGAAGCAATCCAGATTTATTCTAATTTTTGGATTGCATCAATGCCACAAAGTGGCTCCTCGCTAATAGCGGCTGCTAGGAGACTGTAGGAGATAAAACCGGTGCAGGTTTAGAACTGTTTGATAGAAATTGGAACAAATCGGGTCTGAAGATATCAGAGTAAAATTTAACAATAATCAAGGCTGGTATATGGAAAAAGTTCAATTACAATTAAATGCTATAAAGCTTGTAGGGATTAAAGTACGCACTTCCAATATAGCTGAGTTTAATCCTAAAACTGCAAAAATTGCTGCGTGTTTCCAGAGGTTTTTTCAAGAACAACTTGCGGAAAAAATTCTTAACAGAGTGAATCCTGATGTGATTTACTCTGTATATACCGAATATGAAAGTGATTATACAGGGGAATATAGCTATTTTCTTGGACAAGAAACCGCTACCACTATTCCTGAAGGTTTAGATAGCCTAATTATTCCGGAAAAATATATAAAATTCACTACCAAGCCTGGCTCAATACCTGATATTGTGATCAAAAGTTGGCAGGAAATTTGGCAAATGTCTGTAGAATATTTAGGCGGCATAAGAAATTATACAGCAGATTTTGAAGTATATGATCAACGTAGTAGAGATACTAAAAATGCAACAGTGGATATTTATATTGGTATTAAATAAGCAACGAAAACAACAAAATAAGTTTCTATAAATAATCCTGCGAATGACAACAACAAACAAGGGGAAAGTATGCTAAGTATACCCAACGTGAGTGCGAACATTAACATTTCCATTGGTATTGGCATTTAGATAATGACACAACAGAGCTTTCTAGATTCACTAAATCACCAACAACTAGCAGCAGCTTTACACGCACATGGACCTCTTCTTGTACTTGCTGGAGCAGGGACTGGTAAAACTAAAGTATTAACAACGAGAATAGCCAACATAATCAATCAGGGGTTAGCATCACCTAACAATATTTTAGCAGTTACTTTTACCAATAAAGCTGCTAGAGAAATGCAAGATCGAATCAGTAAAATGATTGATTGTTATGGGTTGAACATAGGTACCTTCCATTCTATAGCAGCCAAGATCTTACGCCAACAAGCAGAGCATTTGAATCTTAACTTAAACAGTAGATTTACTATTATTGGTCATGATGATCAGCTTAAATTGATTAAAGACATAATTAAGCAAAAAAATATAGATACCAAAAAATATGTTCCTAAAGTGTTGCATATTATTATCTCGCGTTGGAAGGATCAAGGATTATTGCCGCATAAACTTTCGGAATCTGACATTAAGTTACCGATTCATAAAGTGGCTAAATTTATCTATGACGAGTATCAGCAAAGTTTATTAGCATCTAACGTAGTGGATTTTGGAGATTTGCTACTGTACAATAATGAGTTATTTATAAAAAATCCTGCAATATTAAAGCATTATCAGGAACGATATCAATATATTCTAATCGATGAATATCAAGATACCAATGCTGTCCAATATCTTTGGGCTAGGATGCTTGCAAGCAACACTAAAAATATTTGTTGTGTTGGTGATGACGATCAATCTATATATGGTTGGCGTGGTGCAGAAATTGGTAATATATTACGTTTTGAAAAGGACTTTCCAAATGCTACAATAATAAAATTAGAACAAAATTATAGGTCTAGTTCAGAAATCTTATCAGCTGCATCCAGTGTAATTGACAATAACAAGAACCGTCATGGTAAAACCTTATGGACTGATAAGAATGATGGACAAAAAATTAAAATTATATCTTGTTGGAACGATAAAGAAGAAGCAAGATTTGTTGTATCTGAAATTGACAAATTAGTTACAGAAGGTAAGTATAATGCTGGGTTAGTTGCAATATTAGTTAGAGCTGGTTTCCAAACTAGAGCATTTGAAGAAGTTCTTATTAGTAATGCATTACCATATAAAATAATCGGTGGTCTTAAGTTTTATGAACGGATGGAAATACGTGACTTACTTGCCTACATACGTATCACTTTGAATGATAGTGATAATCTTGCTCTTGAACGTATAATAAATGTTCCAAGGAGAGCAATTGGTAATACTACATTAAAACAAATAAAAGATTATGCAGTTGAACATAATATATCTATTCTTGTTGCTATTCGTCAAATGTTACAAGAAGGAGCTGTTAAAAATAAAGTCAAAGATAGTTTAAATAAGTTAATTAGTAATATAGACAATTGGAATTTGCGATATCAAGATGAGCCAGCACTTAATGTGACAAAGGCTTTATTAGAAGAATCAGGTTATCTGGCAATGTTACAAGAAGAAAAAACTGACGAGGCACTTGGCAGAATTGAAAACATTAATGAAATGCTTAGAGCAATTGCAGAATTTGATAATATTCAGGACTTTATCGAACATTCTAGTTTGGTAATGGAAAATGAGGCATTAGAATCAAATTTTGGCGGCTCTATTAGCATTATGACGCTTCACTCGGCTAAAGGTCTTGAATTTGATTTAGTTTTCCTGCCAGGTTGGGAAGAAGGGGTTTTTCCACATCAAAGATCACTGAATGAAGAGGGAGAAAAAGGCTTAGAAGAAGAACGAAGAATTGCTTATGTTGGTATTACTAGAGCGAAGAAAGATCTGTATATTACTTATGCAGAGAGTCGTTTCATGTTTCACGAAATAATTAGGTCCTCCCCTTCTAGATTTATTAGCGAAATACCGAATGATGTTTGTGTTAGAACCTCTTCAACCAAACAGCTTAATTACCTTGGTACAAAACACAAATTTTCTTTTTAACCTTTATATAGCTTACAATTCTTCAAATAATTTGCATATATCTATTAGTGTAGTTGATTTTTATGATATATTGTTATATTAGGAAGGATGGAATTTAATAAGAAGTCTATTGCCTAATATGGATATTTTTTATATATCTATATATACTCAAATGATTTGGAGAATTGGATTTGAAAATGAGGGGCGAGCACACGCAGCGTACATGAGGTATAGCTTAATCAAAGAAAATGGCGACAAGAGGAAGAAAATATAGTATAAATATAGAGAGTTATGTCGAACAAGTTTTAGTTAAGGAATTGCGAGTTGGTCAATTAGTAGTAATGG
>JAIRUG010000109.1 GCA_031254535.1 Rickettsia sp. | reverse complement strand
GCATTACTGGTTTAAAATTAAGCAGCAGAGCAGGAAAACTGCTGGTAATTTCTCTGATTTCTTTCAGGCAGTTTGGGCAGCATTAGCTGATGTCGCCATATTATCTGGTTAAGCTATATGTGCCCCAATCGTCATTGCGAGGAATCAGTTTGCAATACACCGTCATTGCGAGGAGCCACTTTGTGGCATTGATGCAATCCAAAAATTAGAATAAATCTGGATTGCTTCGTCGTGTTTCACTACTGCTTGCTAATACCGTTTAAGCGGAGCATACATCTCATTAATTTTGTTCACAGACCTAGGGTTAGTTACAGATTCTGTTAATAAAATTTAAATATAACTTGTTATATCAAATTCAGCTATGTAAAATATGGAAATTTATAGGAGTTTTCGTCTGCTAGGATTTCAATGTGATAAATGATTGTTAAGGATTTGTGGATAAAATCACCTATTTTAAAGAAGAATGTTTACAACAACCTAATATATTTAAAACTTATTTTATAAAATTACTTGCTCTTATAGAGATAAAATGAGAACATAGCGTGTAACAAAAAGAATAATTTACTAAAGAAAAATTTGTTAAGGAGAAAGATGTAATGAGGGTATTGTTAGTAGAAGATAATAGTGATATAGCTAGTTCTATTGAATTAACGTTAGCTTCAGAAGGAATTATTTGTGAAGTGGTAGAGTTCGGTACAGAAGGAATAGAAATAGCTAAAGTTTATAATTATGATTTAATTATCTTAGACCTTATGCTGCCAGATATTAGTGGATTTGAAATTTTGCTGAGATTACGTTCTGCTAAAGTAAAAACACCAATATTGATTTTATCTGGTATTACTACAGTTGATCAAAAAATTAAAGGTCTTACGTGTGGAGCAGATGATTATATTACCAAGCCATTTAACCGAGAAGAACTAATTGCTCGTATTTATGCAATTGTTCGTCGTTCTAAAGGATATTCTGAGTCAGTGGTTAGGTTTGACAAGGTAAGTATTCATCTTGATACCAGAATTGTAGAAGTCGATGGTAAAAAGGTTCATTTAACGAATAAGGAATATGCTATTTTAGAATTATTAGTCTTACGTAGGGGAACCGTATTGAATAAGGAGATGTTCTTAGACCATCTGTATAGTAGTGTTGATGAACCAGAGATTAAGATAATAGACGTATTTGTCTGCAAATTACGTAAGAAGTTAGCTGATGCTGCTGGTGGTACAAACTATATTGATACAGTATGGGGACGTGGTTATATGTTAAAAGAATATGATGAACAAGATCCAATATTGCATCCTTTTTAAGGAGAAGTTATTGAACCACCTCATAACTAAAGATAGAAGATTATGATACCTAGCACTATAGAACTAACCGGTAAAGTCTATATTAAATATGTTGACCTGATACCGAAGTTAAATGTTGGGGATGTTAAGCTTTTGTTAAATGACGACGCATTAAGCATTAATAAAGGAGATTACGAGAATTTAAAGTCAAGTGGTTATATTAAAGCCAAAATTTTTGATGGACTAGTTTGGCAAAATATTAATATAAATGAGTTATGTACAGAAAAAGAATATAAATTTACCAAAAGACAAAAAGCTATTGACTCAGCCTTACTATGCAAAACTATAATTGAAAAGCATAAAGGGGTCATGTTGTATAGAACTTATAGAGGGCACTTTACTACTCAAGAATGATAGATTTGGTAGTGCGCCATGAAGCGTAAGTATGCCAGTGGAGGGCAGGACTCCATCCAAGAAGCTTTACCCGAAGCACTTGGTATCTAGCCTTGGACGGTTATTGGTGACAATAATTGTTAAGTGTAGGCAAGAAAGGTAATAGGCTGTAAGCAGAAAGGTTGAAGTGATTGAGCCTCATTATACTAAACAAAAGGGAAGCCGACAGTGTTACCAAACTGGAAGGCAACATTGTGTCCAACGATACGGGAAGGAGGGCATGGACTCCCTCGGGGTCTGAGAACATGGCATGTTACTAAGGTATGCTTGTGAACATGGGATATTCTATATTTTCTCCTAAGTGGGAGTATTAGCCGACAAGTATAAAAGCAAGGAAGCTGAAAAGAAATATAGGAAGTCAGATCCAGCATAGTACTGATGAAGTTGGGTAATGCCAATGGAGGGAAGGCTGGAGGGTAAGTTTGACTAACACAGGGAAACGTTATGAAAGCACAGACTTTCAATAATCAACGACAACTAAACTGTGTTGGATAGCCGGATTATAAGTAATTAGGTGAATGAATTTATCTTGAGCCCATTGCGGGAAAACCGCACGATGCGGTTCTAACGAGGGGCGTAAGTGGTGACGCTTACGTCTACTCTATAATATGAGATTAATAAATGGAAACAGATAACAAAAAACCAAAGGACTCTAGAAAGTTAGCAGACCAAATTAAGGATGCGTTAGTAGGTATTACTGATGATGAACTTGGCTCCAATGAGGCGATGGAAATTTTCAATGAATTAAGTACAAACGATGCTTTCGAGCAGGAGATAGAACAAATATTAGCTTGTCTAAACGAACAAACAATGGATCTGACAAAATTACAGACACAGATTATCATATTAATACAAAAATATTTAGGTAAACTCAATAACAAGAAATTAAATCTTAAAATTGATGAAAAACTTATCAGTAAGAATGTTGCTGAAGTGAGTAGTTACTTGATGCAACAACACTCACTATTGGTAAAAGAAGCTAACCGAGGTTTGATAAAATCAAAAGATAATCTACACGGTATAAGTCGTCAATCTAGATTAGAAGCAAAACGTTTAGTTAAAAGTTTTGCTTTATACCAAGTCTATAAATTTATGAATCCTAAAAGAATAGCTGGAGAAACAAAGAAAGAAAATTTTGCTTATAATATGATTAAAGGAGGGATGGATCTAGCTAGACAATATGAAGGCGGATCAAAAAGTGATATTAAATCATATTCTCCAGAATTTATCAAAAAATTAGACAAGGCTCATCAGAAATTTAAGAGTGGTGGGAAGACAATTTATTGATTAATAATATTTACTTACAAAAATTAAAACTACTAAATTACCGTAATTTTCAGGATTTAGAGATTAACACTGGTAATAACCCTATTATATTAATAGGAGAAAATGGTAGTGGGAAAACTAATATTTTGGAATCAATATCACTATTTTCACCTGGTAAAGGTTTAAGATCAGCCAAATTAGATGATATTTGTCAAAGAGGAGTAGATCATTGTTCGGCTTATACGCTATTACATAGTAAACTTGGACCAATTGAAATTTCAACAAACTTAAAACGCCAATCTAATAGACGCTTTACAGAATTTAACGGTGTTAAAATACAAAATAATGAATTAAGTAAGTTTTCTGCTATGATTTGGCTTACACCCCAAATGGATGGTATTTTCTCTTCTGGTATTAGTGATAGGCGTAAATTTTTTGATAGGATTGTTTATAATTTCAATCCATCTCATGCAGGAATAGTTACTAAATATGAATATTATATGTATGAACGTAGTAAAATCCTATTACAAGACCAAGTTGATACAAATTGGCTCAGAATAATTGAAGAAAAAATGGCAGAATTATCGGTTGAGATCGCTATTAATAGGTTAAAAATTTTAGAACATATACAAAAAACCATTGATGATTTGGATAATGAGTTTCCTAAAGCTATTTTATCAATTAATGGGGTTATAGAAGATAAAATATCAAAAAATTATGATATAGACATTGATTTTATAAAAAAAGGATTAGTGGACCATCGTATTCGTGATAAGATGTCTAATCGTACTAATTTTGGAGTTCATAAAAGTGATTTTGTAGTTATTCATAAAGAAAAAAATGCCCTCGTTAAACACTGTTCTACCGGTGAACAGAAGGCTATGCTCATTGCAATAATACTTGCCCAAGTTAATTATGCTATTAAAGAAAATATCGCTATGCCTATTTTACTGTTAGATGAGGTTTTTGTCCATCTTGATAGCAAAAGAAGGCAGTACTTAATTAATCTTTTCCTAGAATTAGGATTACAATTATGGGTAACTGCCACTGACTTAAATGGTATAGAGTCTTTAACCAAAAAAGCAGAATTAGTGAAATTATATAGCTAACCTGACTAGTATTACTTCATCATTGTAAGCTGATATATCCCCATGAAATTAAGGATATTGGACTGAAAAATCATAAAATTATACCATCACCAATCCACCATTAACATGGATAGTTTGACCAGTAATATAGGAAGCTTTGTCGCTTGCTAGGAAAGCTACTACGTTTGCAACATCTTTTGCTTTTCCGAGAGTTCTAAGAGGAATTTTTTGCATTATAGCTTCTTTCTGAGTCTCGTTTAATTTATCAGTCATGTTTGATTTAATAAAACCAGGAGCAACTGCATTAATTGTAATCCCTCTACTTGCCACCTCAAGTGCTAGAGACTTTGTCATACCTATCAAACCTGCTTTGGAAGCACAATAATTTGCTTGTCCTGGATTACCAGAAACTGCGACAACAGATGTTATGTTAATTATTCTACCATAACGAGTTTTTATCATTTTTTTTATTGCTTCACGATTTAGAATAAAACTAGCTTTTAAATTTATATTTATAACTTGATCAAATATTTCATCGGACATTTTTATTGCTAGCATATCATTGGTGATGCCGGCATTACAAACTAAAATATCTATTTGTTCAAGAGTAGCCACCAAGTTAGTGCATTCATCACTATTGGCTAGATTACATGGTGCTATCGTATAATTATTTTTTAAGTTATTGCCAAGTTCTTGTAGTTTTTCTTGGTTACTACCACTAATTACTACATGGCTACCAAGAGAGTGTAATAGCTTAGCAATGCTACCACCAATTGCTCCAGATGCTCCAGTAATTAGAGATTTTTTATCAGTCAAATCTATCATTTTAGCTCCAATTTCTAATTATTGTTATTAGACCTCTTGTAAAACTCGCTTATGCTGAGGAATTTGTAGGAGACACTTCACCTCGAACCGCAGCGTACTCAAATGTACGTGAGGAGCAGAGTACCGGTATCACGCACAAATTATCAGCAGAAGTAGAGTTTTGCAAGAGGTCTATTCATTCTCTTCCATAATTACCATTTCACTATCAAAGGTAATATTAGTATTATGAGAAGATTTTTGACGAATCAGTTGTTCTATTTCATAGCAGATATCAGGATGTTCTCTTAGGTAATGTTTAACATTTTCTCTACCTTGCCCTATACGAGTGTCCTTATAGGAAAACCAAGAACCAGACTTTTCTACTATTTCAAACTTAACGCCAAGGTCAATTATCTCGCTTTCTTTAGAAATACCACTACCATACATTATGTCAAATTCTGCAGTTTTGAATGGGGGAGAGACTTTATTCTTAACAATTTTGACCTTAGTTTGACTACCTACTACTTCCTCTTTATCCTTGATTGATGAAATTCTTCTAATATCTAGCCTTACTGAAGCATAAAATTTTAAAGCATTACCACCTGTGGTAGTTTCTGGACTGCCAAACATGACGCCTATTTTCATTCTAATTTGATTAATGAAAATAATTATACAATTAGTTCTTGAAATGGAAGCAGTGAGTTTCCTAAGTGCTTGGCTCATTAATCTAGCTTGTAATCCCATATGGGAGTCACCCATTTCTCCTTCAATCTCTGCTTTAGGTACAAGAGCAGCGACACTATCTATAATGACCATATCAACCGCCCCAGAGCGTACTAGAGTATCAGTTATTTCAAGAGCCTGTTCACCAGTATCTGGTTGAGAAATAATAAGCTCGTCAATATTTACTCCAAGTTTTTTGGCATATGCTGGATCTAAAGCATGTTCTGCGTCAATAAAAGCACAAGTGCCACCTTTCTTCTGTGCTTCAGCGATTACATGTAGAGTTAAGGTAGTCTTTCCCGAACTCTCCGGTCCAAAAATTTCAATGATTCTTCCCTTAGGTAAACCGCCTATACCGAGTGCTATGTCAAGTCCTAGCGATCCTGTTGGTATTGCTTCAACGTCTACAGCACGGCGTTGACCGAGTTTCATAACCGAACCCTTGCCGTAATTTTTTTCAATTTGGCTAAGTGCAGCAAGTAGTGCTCTTTCTTTGTCTATAACATTCATTTTTGGAATCTGCTAAATAAAATCTGGTTAAATTTATAAAGTAACATACAAGAGAAATCCAGTAAAATAATATCAGGGTAATTAAAAAACTACAACTAAAAATAGAAATATTTCATTCCTTACTCCTTTATATTTTCTTCTTATATGATGCGAGTTGCCAATTAAAACGTCATGGCTCAGAACCGCTGGAAGTGGTAACAAAGCAATCCATATGACAAGCTTCATGTGGATTGCCACGCTCACATATAGGTTAATCAAAGAAAATGGCGACAAGAGGAAGAAAATATAGTATAAATATAGAGAGTTATGTCGAACAAGTTTTAGTTAAGGAATTGCGAGTTGGTCAATTAGTTAGTAATGAATAATATC
>JAIRUG010000074.1 GCA_031254535.1 Rickettsia sp. | reverse complement strand
AAATTGCAATCTTTTAAAAATATCAGAGTTGATGATTTTTTTTGTAATTTTTTAGACAAAAGATTTTGTTTCTTTTTTTTGAAATTAGAGCAAATTTTTATCTTTCAACGGTCCCATTTATACTATATTTTCTTCCTCTTGTCGCCATTTTCTTTGATTAAGCTATAGCTTCTCGCAATGACGTTTTAATTGGCAACTCGCGTTAGCTAATATACGAAAACGTCTACAGCACCATACATGAATCTATAAAACCACAGTAAAAATTATTGTTAAGGAACGCAGGGCTATCTTTACATCACGTGGTTCCTATGATACACTGACAGCAAATTGCCTAAAATAAACAACAGATAGTTATAAAAACATAATATTTATGAAAGAACATTTTAAAAGAACAATTATTGGCATAATGTCAAGCTTATTATTTTGTCCAACTTCAGCAATTGCTAGAGATTCAGCTTATCCAGAAAGTGAACAAGAAAGAAAAATGGAAGAAATGGGTTCGATAGTTGGAGGAGAAGGTTTGATATTTAGGTCAGGTAGAATCAAGAATGAATCTACAAAAACGGAGGTAGGTAACATCAATAAATATTTATGGCAAGCTTCTATAGAAACCTTAAGTTTTATACCTCTTGCTTCAAGCGATTCAATCGGCGGAGTTATTATTACTGAGTGGTATAGTCCAAAAGGAAAAGCAGATTTTCGATTTAAAATAAATATTTTTATAAAGGATAACGTTATTAGTCCAGATGCAATTCAAGTAAGAATATTTGAACAAACACTTAAAAATGGTAACTGGCTGGACAATCATACTACCCCAGAGCTAGCTAATAATATAGAAGATAAAATTTTACGAAAAGCTAGAGAATTATATATTAGTGCAGAGAGAAAAGAATGATATACTCTTGCTATAAATGTCAGGACAGTTAAAAGTCACAGAAAAAACAGTCTAAAAACCCAGGCGTCTATTAGCGAGACTATGTAGTGGTCGAGGCAATCCATTATTTTGGATTGCTTCGTCGCCACCAAAATGGTTCCTCGCTAATAGATGCAGGTTGTTTTCCCTACGACTTTTAAACTGTCCTGATAAAATACCAATAAGTAACGTACAAATTATGAAAAATATTGAGAAAAAATGGCAAGAAATTTGGCTTGAGGAAAAAGCTTTTGCCGCAAAAAACGACAGTGATAAGCCTAAATATTACGTGCTTGAAATGTTACCTTACCCTTCTGGGAAAATTCATGTTGGACATGTACGTAATTATTCTATTGGAGATTGCATAGCTCGTTTTATGAAGTCGCAGGGCTATAACGTATTGCATCCTATGGGTTGGGATGCTTTCGGCTTGCCAGCAGAAAATGCTGCCATTAATAATAACTCTAATCCTAAAAACTGGACTTATTCAAACATCGCAACTATGCGAAATCAGCTAAAATCAATTGGCTTCTCATATGATTGGTCGAGAGAAATAACAACTTGTGATCCAGATTATTATAAGCATGAACAAAAATTCTTTTTAGAACTTTATCAAAGAGGTTTAGCCTATCAAAAAGAATCTTTAGTTAATTGGGATCCTGTGGATAATACTGTTTTAGCTAATGAACAAGTAGTAGATGGTCGTGGATGGCGTTCTGGTGCTTTAGTTGAAAAACGATGTTTAAAACAATGGTTTTTAAAAATTACTAATTATGCTGAAGAGCTATTAAATGAAATTTCGAAACTGGACTTTTGGTCTGATTCTGTTAAATCTATGCAGGAAAAATGGATAGGCAAATCGGAAGGAGTAAATTTTAGTTTTAAAATTAAAGATCATCAAGCTAGTATAGAAGTGTTTTCTACCCGACCAGAAACTATTTTTGGAGCAAGTTTTGTTGCAATAGCCTATAATCACCCAATAATTGAGCAATTAGTGGATAAAAATAAAGATATGCTATCTTTTATTGAAAAATGTTCACAATTGCATACTAATGCTGCAGTAGATAAAGCCGAAAAAGAAGGGATGTTTACTAACCTTCTTGCCATTCATCCATTTGATCCTACAATTATTATTCCTGTCGTAATAACAAATTTTGTACTAATGGACTATGGTACTGGAGCAGTTTTTGGATGCCCAGCCCATGATGAAAGAGATCATGCATTAGCAAAGAAAATGGGGCTACCAATAAAGCAGGTAGTAAAGGATGTTCAAGTGGACGTATACTTGGAACCTTACACTGGTGATGGTATCATGATAAACTCAGACTTTTTGAACGATCTTACTATCCAAGATGCTAAACAAAAATCTATAGAAGAGCTTGAGAAACGTGGTTTGGGCAAACGTACTATTAACTACCGCCTGAAGGATTGGGGGGTGTCTAGACAAAGATATTGGGGATGTCCTATTCCAATAATCTACTGCTCGACTTGTGGAACTGTGCCAGTGGCCGAAGAAGAATTACCAATAACTCTACCAAGCGATGTTACATTTTATGGACATGGCAATCCTCTTGATTTGCATCCTACTTGGAAACATACTAATTGCCCAAAATGTCATAAACAAGCTATTCGTGAGACCGATACATTAGATACATTCTTTGAATCTTCTTGGTATTTCACCCGTTATTGTAGCGTGGCAGCAAAAAATATCACCGACAAACAAGCTTGTGATTATTGGCTACCCGTTGATCAGTATATTGGTGGAATTGAACATGCAGTAATGCATCTTCTTTATTCCAGGTTTTTTACGAAAGTAATGAACGAACAAGGTTATCTTAGTATTCGTGAACCTTTTATTAATTTGCTAACTCAAGGTATGGTTCTACATGCTACCTATAAAGATGCTAATAATAATTGGCTTTATCCAGATGAGGTAATAAAACAATCTGATAAGTGGGTTAATAAAAATACTGGAGAAGAAGTATTGCAAGGACTAATAGAAAAGATGAGTAAATCCAAAAAGAATGTCGTGGATTTAGAGTCAATATTGGCAAAATTGGCAAACCATAGTGCTGATGCTATTAGGCTATTTGTCCTCTCCGATAGTCCGCCAGAGAAAGATTTCGAATGGTCGGCAAATGGTCTTGAAGGCTGTTCTCGTTTTATTAGTAAGTTAGAAAATATGGCAGAAATACTAATTAATAGTGAAATAACAGGGGACTCTAATAATAAACCAAATAAACTAACAAAGATTATCCATTACACTATCAAACATATTACCGAAGAAATAAAGGATTTTAAGCTAAATAAAGCCATAGCAAGGATGCGGGAACTATTTAATGCTTTGTCAGATGAAATATCTAAGGGCAAGGAAGCCAATATTGATAGTGTTAAGGAGGGGTTTAATATATTGATTATGTTACTTAACCCATTTATTCCACATATTACAGAGGAAATTTGGCAAAAATTGGGCAATAAAGAAAGATTATACCAAACTTCCTGGCCTTCTTTCGACGAATCATTGTTGGAATTAGAATCTTATATTATGGCTATCCAAATTAATGGTAAACTGAGAGCTACGCACGAATTTGCCAATGCAACGAGCAATATTGAGATTCAGAACATAGTAATGCAGTTACCCGAGTTACAGAAACACCTAAGCGGCAAAGAACCTAAAAAAATTATCATAATACCCTCGAAAATAATAAATATCGTGGTGTGAGACTATTAAGTTACAATTATAAGGAATAATTTAAAAATTTTTCAACTAAACTTTTAAATTATTATTATTTTACATAAGTTGCAATATACTTTCTTAAAATGCATGCTCAAAATAGCTGAGCAGATTTCTTAGAACATTAAATTGCTAACAAAATGAAACCATTAACTACGCAAGAAGCAAGTAACGTCTTATCAGCTTGGACTGTTTTGGAAGTATTGTCGCCTCAATCATTTAGTAAAGCAGAAGACCTAGTAGGAGGAGAAAAAAGTTTAGTTGCTTTATTAGATAATGGACTACCATGGGAGAATGGTGGCGAAAAAGTACCTCCTGAGAAAAAATTATTCTATCAAATAATAATGGATTCGATTAGTCTTCAGAGTGTATTTTCTGCTTTAGTTAAAAAGTATGGTGATACAAATGTCAAGTCAGGACAAGTATCAGGAGAAGCCATTACAGGTGTAATTATTATAGATCAGTATGGCTATCTTCTTAAGAATGATGTATCTGTTAATCTATCAAGCTTTGCATGGGACCGTTGAAAGATAAAAATTTGCTCTAATCTTTTTAAAAGATTGCAATTTTTTTCATAAATTTTAGCTTTTTGTTCTGCTAGATACTTAATTTTACATAGCAAGAACGGTTAAGCGTTTCAAATTAAAACATATTGCATTC
>JAIRUG010000070.1 GCA_031254535.1 Rickettsia sp. | reverse complement strand
AAATTGCAATCTTTTAAAAATATTAGAGTTGATGATTTTTTTTGTAATTTTTTAGACAAAAGATTTTGTTTCTTTTTTTTGAAATTAGAGCAAATTTTTATCTTTCAACGGTCCCCTTATATACATAACAGATGAATTTCTAACAAAATTTAAAGATATGCAAAAAGAAGAAGAAAATATGAAGAAAACAAGAGATAAAGAATTGCTATAATTAACCAGAATAAGTTCTTGATATTGTTATAAGTTCCTAAATGTCTATTAGCGAAGAGGCGTAAGTCAACGAAGCAATTCATTTTTGATTATTTTTTTGGATTGCTTCGTCGCTACAAAGTAACTCCTCGATAATAGACATATATGCACCCCAAAAGTCATTGCGAGGAGGCGGGAGCCAAGAAGCAATCCAGAAAAGTGAATAGAAATGGATTGCTTCGACCATTACATGGTCTCGCAATGACGTCTGGGTTGCATATACGTCGTTGCGAGGAGCTACTTTAGTAGTGATGAAGCATCCATATAGCCTTGGTGTATTATATTAATTCTCATGGATTGCCACGCTCACGTACGTTCACTCGCAATAACGACGAAAGAATTGCTTCTGGAGACAATGGAACCATTTTACTTCAATTGATACTTCATAATTAAATTCAAAATACCGGTGCCACCGACGCCAAGGCAAATGTTAATGTTATTTTTACCATTTTTCATATGTGGCAGCAGGTCAACCAATGGTGTAACATAAGTTTGGTGATATATATGGCACAGGGGTAAAGTTAGTTTCACCAGTTTTTTTCATATAAAGCTGCCATCCTTTGTAATCCTTATACCACTGTGCTTCATTTAATATCCCATCATAATTACCCTTCATCTCATAAAATGCTAGGTCAGGTCCAGAATAAGCAACGATGCCATTTACTTTGACCAATAAGTAGTCATCGTAATATGAATTTGTATCGATGTTAAAGGAGGAGATCATGCTTATGTCTGCTATCTCCTCCAGCTCATAATTGACGCAATAATAATTATCTGTCAGGACACGTTCCTCAGGACTGTCATAGGGGCCGCCAAGTGTAATGGTACCAATTCTGCTAGCTTTGTCATAGTTACTTTTAAATGGAAAATCCTTGTTAAAGGTTGAATCATATTTAAATGCCAATCCTGTATCGTTTTTCTTACAACCAATACCATCCGGTAATGGTTCAAAAGCAACGGTTTTAGTAGTAGCATTTGATAAACAATAACGTTGTAGTGGTTTATTCGGATCAATTAATACCCAACCAGGTCTACAAGTACCTAGTGCCAAGTTACCTATTTCTGTAGACCTCCATGTTGCATTACCACTGCTACTAGTCGGGGTAGAAATTTCCGGACATTTAGGAACATCAATTAGGGTACAAAAACCTAATTCCTGCGGAGTTTTATCTCGGATTGCGGCAGTCTTCTGATCGTATTTAGGAATCCCCGTTTCCTTATCCAAGACATTAGTATAATGTTGTCCAGTATTTATCTTGTCTCCTTGTGATGGGGGCGGATCAATTCTATTATTGGAATCTACAGAAACTTTACATACTTCAACATCTTGTTTACGATCGTTTGTATAACAATGCACAAATTTATCACATGCATAGATCGTAATACCAGCACTACCATTTAAGCCTGGTATAGAATCTTTCTTGTTACAATTGGTATCAGCCTTCTGACAGATTCTAAGATTTGTATATTCAGGATTAGTACTTTTTTCCTTAAATTTTAAGCAATCAACTGTATCTGATTCAAGTAGTTTTGCTAGCACACAATTAGTATCATTTACTCCAGGAATACATTTTTCTGTATCTTTTAATTGTAAACAGCCATGAGTTGCCCCTTGAATATATTTACCATTTATATATTCAAGACCCTTCAAATATACTGCATCTGTAATAGGTGTACCTTTAGTATCATAGGGGAGCTTGTTGTCTTTGTAGTTACCATATATCGTTGAAGGATTCATAGAGTTTTTTCCAGAGAAGGGCATAGCAGTATATATAGCTGGGGTGCCATTAAAAATATATGCCATGAAGGAAGTAAAATTATATCCTGCTAAATTTATCATTTCTTCTGTCTTTTGTTTATCAGTTGAGTGTACCGACAATGGAGTAACAACAGTGCTAGTTGAATCAATTATCTTCCCTTCTTTGTCTAACACTCTTATTGACGCAACAAATTGAGGGGTATAATAGCTATTACTAGGACAACTAATTTTGGGATCTACCCCACACTTTTGGGTTAAGATTTGGTAACCATCTGTCACTCTTTTTTCACAACCAACCAACTGATCTCCTTCTGTTACACAAATAAATTTTGGATCACGACGAAAAGCAGGATCTAATGTAGTATCTAACGAGGTATTTCTAGCAATTGAGATAACAAAAGACCGGTCATTGCCACTATTATCTTTGAGTGTAAATGTTTCCTTTAGTGATAATAAACTGTCGGAACCCTGACCTTGCACTTCGGGAAATGCAACATTAACATCGATAAACTCACCAATATTTATCCCCCATATTTCTTGACAGGTAGTTTTACCATTTGCCTCACTACTGTTACAATCAGGTAAATCATCAACATAGTAACTACTTGGTGTAGAGTGGCTGCCTATTTTTTGTGCATAAACTATCCTAAACCCATCTTCACAACCATTTTCAGTAACACTACATTTAAAGTTAATCTTTGTATTAACACAAGGTTTTGTATCACCAGTTGAACATTTTTTTATTGCATCACGTTGAGCGGTAGTAATATGCATCCCTTGGGCTGAAGAAAATAGACCAAGATTGTTTATTACTACACATTTATCGGTTTCTTGAGGATTTTCTTTATTTTTACAAAGAGGGACAAGGTTGTCTAAACTAACACGCACAACATTATGAATAAGATTATTCCTTAATTTAGATACTACACATGGTGCATTTGAAGATTGAACAAATAAATCGCCTTCCTTCAAATCACCTTCCTTCTTTTTGCTACATACAGATTTGGTAGTGGGGGTAATAATGAATTTACGTAATTGAGGGCAATATGGTGGTGGAAAAGGACCAAATGGTAATTCAACACAACCAAATTGGTAATCATCAACAGCACTATTTAATGCTCCAAGTGCTTCTACTATCTTTATTGCCAAATCATACATCCACCTTTGCTCAAAAATATATCCTATCCACTTAACTATTTCTTTTATAGTACTAATAGCTGCTGTATCACCCATCATATCTAACAACTTACCTAATAATCCTGACATGCTCATTTCAGACTTAAGTCCTATAAAAAATTTTAGGACTTTTGCAAGAGGGTGTAACTCATCTGTTTTATGAAGAGGTTGTCTCCCTGCATTCCAGTCCAGCAGATCTGCGTGAACTCCGGTAGCCGAAACAAGATTTACCAAACCAGGATCACTATATGCACATAACTTTGGTCTATCAAATTTAAGCTGTATTCCATCCTCTCCAATGATCAATTTATCATCTTCTGTAAAACCAACATCATTTAAGTGTTTTCCAGGAGTATAACCAGGGTCTGCTGGCGTTCCTGTCTTATTAAGATGAGTTGGTGCAACTGCCGGGACAGCAACTCTAGCACAAATTCTGAGTAAGGGTAAGGCATAAGCTCCAGGCCATACTACACATTCACCATCCCAATTTAGAGTAGTGGATTGATTCCAGCAGGCAAGTGCATTACAACTTTGAGTTCTTATACGAATTTTTGGTGCAAAATAGGAGCTTTCTGTTGTACGTTCTGCACAATGTTGCAGATAGAATCCAATTACACTTCCAGGAGGGTTAAATTGAACTAAGCAATTATCTGTATCGCGTCCATCCCGCTTATTCCATGGTGGACACAAGGAGTCTGGATATATTGTTCTTTTGACAGTGTTGTTCCATGTTTCATCTATTTTACCAAAACCACAATTGCAAGGGTTAGTTATACATTTTGCAATTTCATCCCAAAATGATGCATAGCTATTGCTCGAGTAAATTAACAAGAAAAATACTAGATAATATTTTTTTAGCACCAAAATCTCCTTCCAACTAAATATGATTTAATGCTATATACAAATGATTAATCCAACTATCAGGGTGTCCTGGATGTTGTTGTAATATTTCTTTATATATTCTCAGTTCCTCAGTTTCACAGGATAAAATCTTAACAATGCCAATTAAGCTTCCTATACTTAATTCCACAGCAATAGATTGACTGTCTTGGTTTATCAAGAACATTCTAGAAGCAATTGTAAATTTCGATAATTTCTTTATTTCTGATTCATTTAATCCTAAAATTTGCTCTAAATACTGCAATTTTATTTCTGATGGTAAAATAATTTTAGTGTCTGTTAAGTCCAACCAATTCTGTAACACCCTAGTTTTTATGGACTGCAAATAACTGAAATTAAAATTACTAACCATGATTCCGTTATTTTTCATTAATCTATCAGAAATCATCTCTGATATATTATCAAAATTTTCTGGTCTATACAAGGAATCAAGATTATCTATTACTAATATTTTGGGACTCTTCCCTGTAATAGTTAAATGATAATTAAAAGCATATATCAACCCTGCACATAAACTATTATGCTTAGTTAAATTCATTGAGAATGCTTCTAGAAATCTTCTATCTGTTGGATAAAAACGTTCAGTAAAGGACTTCTCAGAGAAAGAATTTAAATTAAATCCTATTATATTGCCTTCAGATAAAGGAAATTTATCATTATCGAATATACCATCATATAACCCTCCTTCTGCATAATCAGTTAATTTTAGTTTGATTAAGTCTCCACCTTCTATTGAAAAATCCATTGTTTTTAAAATGGATAAAAAATTACGATCCTTATTATCTAAACTATGAATTGTATCAGCAAAGTTTTCTAAAAAAGCTAATTCGACTTCGGTTAGGGGATAAAAATAATTATTACAAATTATCTTAAGAAATTCGATAATAAAATGCCTTGACTCTAGAGTATCATCTAGTAAAAACGGATTTATTAGACTTTTTTCCTTTTCAATCCACTGCCCTTCAATTGATTCAACAAAAATCTTTGAATCATTATTGTTGGAAAGATACAATATCGTTGGCTTATACTTAGTTGCTTCAGAAATTAAAAAATTTGTTAGTACAGTCTTACCAGTATTAGCTGTGCCAAAAATACAAGTATTTCCTCTATTATTATTGTTAGCATGAAAATTCATAAAATAAGGTGTTCCTTTCTCCGTTCTAAGCAAGGTTACCGCTTTACCCCATATGTTATTTTGGCTTCCAGTCGGAAAATTATGTAATGAAGCTAAGGCAGCTGTATTTTCTATAATTGTTGGAGCTAACCTTCTAATATAAGAAAAGTTACCTGGGAGTTGTGCCCAAAATGTCGATTCTAAGTTTATATCTTCTCGTACATGGATAATCCCAATTTTAGCAAGTTCTTTAGATGCTTGGGCAATTGATTGATCCAATTTTTTCAAATCTGATCCTATAATAGCAATAGAAATTTGTTGTTTACAAAATTGATTTGGGATTGAAGCATCAAGATTCATTATTTTATCTATTCCTGTAATTTCAGCAAGTTTAGCATCCTTACTAACTTGTAAAATATATGCCTGTTCTGCAAATACTTTAGATACTTCTTTTTTCTCAACGAAATAAAATATTTCTGTTGCTATTAATTCTACAGGTAATTGTAAGAATCCATCAAGTGCAGTCGATGATACTTCTTGATATTCCTTTATTGAAATAATGGATGCAAACTTTTTACCATGTTGACTTATTACTTCAATCTTATCGTTACCAACTGCATATTGGTTAGACGCTAAAGCATTAGATAAATTGGCGATCGGCACTAAACAATATTCTTCGTTGAGGTGGACTATTCTGCGATATAAAAATATCAGATCAGAGTAAGATTCCTCTCCCTCAAATCTTATTCCTAACTTTACTGCTCCGAAATCCTGTAAATCCAAAAGTATGGTATCAACAGTACTATTTAGCATTTTAAAAACACTATTTAAGTAGTTATTTTGGAAATTGACAAGTTTATTGAAAGACAAAGAAGTTATTAAAGAGTTAAGATCTTTAACTTTAATGTTATTAGAATCATAAATTATTGAGATATATAAAGTATTAACAAATTTATCATCCCAGTAATTCTTCTGTTGCCATAGATTATGAATATTAGCTGGTAACAATTTATTGTAAGGAGTTGTGTCATCTAAGTTTGTCTTACGCCTTACAGTATGTATCCAAAATGCAAAATTTTTATTACGAACATTTTTCTTGATAGCATTACGCACTACTTCTCGTAAATTAAATAGCTTATCACTAATGTTTTCTGCATTGATACCATTTATTTGAATAGTTTGGAGTAGTTCACCATTCTTAGTTAATAGAGTATTCTCATTATAGTGACAAGCAATTGGAATGAAATTCTCTGCAGAATTATTATACAAATCCTTATCAATTTTTCTTGAGTTGCTAGCTATTTTAAACACCAGTGATACCTACTAAATAAACACATATTATTTATATTCTTTTGTTTTTAGCATAACTATCTTAATCTTTCATATTTAACCTGAATTCGATATAACAAGCTATTCCAAATTTAGTTATATCTATAATATAACAGATTTTTATGATCCACTAATAGCTGT
>JAIRUG010000042.1 GCA_031254535.1 Rickettsia sp. | reverse complement strand
ACAAGTTTTAGTTAAGGAATTGCGAGTTGGTCAATTAGTAGTAATGGATAATATCAATTTCCATCATACAAAGAAAGTAAAAGATTTAGTAGAGTCAGTGGGCTGTAAGATTCTTTTTTTACCAACATATTCACCAGATTTGAACCCAATAGAGCATTACTGGTTTAAAATTAAGTAGCAGAGCAGGAAAACTGCTGATAATTTCTCTGATTTCTTTCAGGCAGTTTGGGCAGCATTAGCTGATGTCGCCATATTATCTGGTTAAGCTATACGTCATTGCGAGACCACATAGTGGTCGTGGCAATCCATTTCTAATCATTTTTCTGGATTGCATCAATGCCACGAAGTGGCTTCTCGCAATGACGTTTTAATTGGCAACTCGCGTAATTTAAATATACTATACAAATAACAAGAACTCTATTCCCTTTTTATCTATTATACTCTATAATCGCCAATTAAAAAATATATTAAAGGTTTTTGATGTCTGCTATTCGCAATATTGCCATTATCGCCCACGTTGATCATGGTAAAACCACTCTAGTTGATAATATGCTCAAGCAAAGTGGGACTTTCCGGGCAAACCAGGAAGTAGCAGAACGCGCTATGGATTCAAATGACTTGGAACGTGAACGTGGTATAACCATTCTCGCCAAATGTACCTCCCTTATGTGGAAAGATATTCGTATCAATATAGTTGACACTCCTGGTCACGCTGATTTTGGTGGTGAGGTAGAACGTATTCTTACTATGGTAGATGGTGTTATATTACTAGTTGATTCTTCTGAAGGTACAATGCCTCAGACAAAATTTGTATTGTCAAAAGCTCTGAAACTTGGTTTGAAACCAATTGTTGTTATTAATAAAATTGATCGTCCTGATAGAAGAGTAAGTGAAGTAGTTGATGAAGTATTTGAATTATTTATGGCATTAGAGGCAAATGATGAACAACTAGATTTTCCTATTATCTACGCTTCAGGACGTAGAGGTTGGGCATCGCGTCACTTAGAAGATGAACAAAAAGACCTTGCTCCGCTTTTTGATTTGATAGTATCTCATGTGCCTACTCCTATTGCTGATAGTGATGCTCCATTTTCTATGCTTGTTACCACTAGAGAATATAACCCATATTTTGGTCGTGTGCTTACCGGTCGTATCCATAGCGGTACAATTAAGACTAACCAAAATGTTAAAGTACTTAATCGTGACAATATGGTAACTGAAAATGCTCGAATAAGTAAAATACTCTCATTCCGGGGACTGGAACGTGTAGCTGTTGATGTTGCAGCATATGCTGGAGATATTATTGCTATTGCTGGGATTCAGGATGCTACTGTAGCAGATACGATATGTGCCCCTGAAATAACTGTAGCACTGCCATCTTTACCTATAGACCCACCAACATTATCTATGACCTTTGGAGTAAATGACTCTCCTCTTGCTGGACGAGAAGGCTCAAAGCTTACAGCAAGAGTTCTAGGTGATAGATTAATGCGAGAGATTGAAAGTAACGTGGCAATACAGGTCAGCCAAACTGAAGAAAAAGATGCTTTTCAAGTTGCAGGTCGTGGTGAGCTACAATTAGGAATATTAATTGAGACTATGCGGCGGGAAGGTTTTGAGTTATCAATCAGTAGACCTCGGGTATTATTCAAAGAAGATGAACAGGGTAAAAGATTAGAACCAATTGAAGAAATCCAAGTTGATGTTGATGATGATTTTGTTGGGGTTGTGGTTAAATCACTCGCCATACGTAAGGCAGAAATGACTGATATGCGTCCATCTGGTGGTGGTAAAACTAGAGTAACATTTTTAGGTCCATCACGCGGTCTTATTGGTTATCACGGTCAATTCCTAACCGAAACTCGGGGTACAGGTGTTATGAACCGTGTTTTCCATAGTTATGCTCCCTATAAAGGGGCTATTGAAGGAAGGCGTAATGGAGTGTTAATTTCTAATGGGGATGGTGAAGCTGTTGCTTATGCCCTATGGAATCTTGAAGAGCGTGGAAAAATGTTTATAAACCCTAATGAACTAGTATATCAGGGAATGATTATAGGAGAACATAATCGGGATAATGATCTGGAGGTAAACCCTCTGAAAGCCAAACAATTATCAAATGTTAGGGCTTCTGGCAAAGATGAAGCTATGCGGCTTGTCCCACCAACCCTTATGACGTTAGAACAATCTATCAGCTATATCCAAAGTGATGAAAGGGTGGAAGTTACCCCTAAATCAATCCGACTTCGTAAGGCAATATTAAATCCTAACGACCGGAAGAGATCAGATCGTATGTGGTCAATGTCATTGCGAGGAAACCATAAGGTCGACGAAGCAATCCATAAAAGTAACCAAAAATGGATTGCTTCGTCGCTACTAAAGTAGCTCCTCGCAATGACGTATGTGTTTATAAATCGTCTATTAGCGAGACCACGCAAGTAGGTCGAAGCAATCCATTTCTAATTGAATTTATTTCAGGGTGACTCGAATTTTGTAAGAATAGCATGATCTTTAGTAATTACTGGAAAAAACTGTTTGTTAAAAGGAAACAGCTCTACTGTTTTATCACTGACAAACTCAATTTCAATAATATCACCTGCATTGAAATTAAAAATATTTGTAATTTTTCCTATAACGACTAAATTTATATCTAGTACTAATAAACCTTTTAAGTCTTCAATGTAAAATTCGTCTTCACTTAAGGAAGGAAAATCTGACCTATGACAAAAAAGTTTACATCCTTTTAATCTTTCAGCTAATGTCCTATTATTCACTTGGTTAAATCTACATATTATATCACCTTTAGAATTTTGACTAAGTAGTTTAAGAACAATTTTTTCTCCTAATTCATCTACTAAATTCATTTTAATTATATTAGTATTTGGCATAGTAAAAGATTTTACTACAACATTACCCTTTATTCCTTGTGCTGATAACACTACACCAACAAAAATTAAACCTTCTTTAATAGATATCATTTGAGTATATACTCAATTAACCTGAAGAGTTGCAGAAATGGTTAACGGTAATAGTTTGGAAATTATCATTTATTAAGGTACGTAACCTATCTTTATAATCGCTGATGTTGCTAAAAAATTTGTT
>JAIRUG010000090.1 GCA_031254535.1 Rickettsia sp. | reverse complement strand
TTGCGTTAACTAACTGATTTAGACTTACCATTGTCATTTGATTCGAAGACATTCTACAACTCTCTTTTTTTCTTTTTTTTCATTATACCATACCTATCTCTTCTTTCAACAGTCCCTTTTTTGAAAATATCAGGGACTCTCATACTCACGTACCTCATATACGCTGCGTGTGCTCGCCCCTAATTTTCAAATCCAATTCTCCAAATCATTTGAGTATACCTATGCTATTTTTATATTATTTTTAGTTGGAGAGGCAATAAAGCTAATTATATTAATTTGTTCGGTGAAAGTGGGAATAGTGTTACTTAGAATAGAAAGCACTTGCTTTGATATTAGGTTGTGAGAGTTTTGAAGTAATGCCCCAGATTCTCCAATATTCTTTAATTCTCTAATGAAATCTAAAGGACTTTTATAGTTCAGCTGAATATTTTCATAATCAACGACAACTTCTGTGAATCCTGCCTGTTGTAACAAAGGGGTTACGTGATCAAAATGTATAAAAGGAGAAACATGTTGGAAGTGAGGGCGATTTGTTGCTATTTCAGCCTCAATAAATCTCATTCGTAGTTCCTTTAGGCTGTTACCGCCGATAAAATTACCAATAAATATACCATTTGGCTTTAAAATACGTTTTATTTGTAACAGAAAATTTTGTACATCATTGATCCAATGTAGCCCTAGGGAAAAAGTTATTAGATCAAAACTAGCTGTTTTAAAAGGCAAATTTTCTTCATCAATTAGTAATTTCGACGTATGTTCAAAGGATTGTAACATAGTATTAGATGCGTTGGTCACTACAATTATAGCATAGTTATAGTTCTGTACTAATAGTTTTGTTAGTTGACCAGTACGACATCCTAAATCTAGAATATCGGGAAATTCTTTATTAATAATATTCAGACGTTCAATAATATCTTCTGCTGCATGTTGAAAGAACGAACACTCAGCAATGTTATGTAACACTTTGTCACGGTTAAATTTTAACTTATCACGATCAAATATAATTGTTACCTAAAATTTTAGTCTAGCTAGCTCGTGGCAATGTTACCATAATTCCGCTCTTATATTTCCTAATATTACTTGCAAATGAAGTATTACGTTTATTTGCTGGGTTCGATAATAGTTTGTTGGTCGTTGGCAGAGTAGATGTATTATTATAATAATTCCCACTATACATATTAACAGAATTTTTATACAAGTCCATATTGTTAGCAATCTTGATAACATCTTGTTTATATCTAGTTTAGAACCAAGCCCATGGGTAGCTGAATGGTAATAGGCAATGGCTTTGTGCCAACTACCTAACTGATCATATTTCTCTTTTAGAAACTTAGCACCATAAGCAACGTTTTGCTCAGGATCAAAAGCTTGATTTAAGGAGTTAAATGCAGCTAAATGATGTTTTAGGTTAATTTGCATGCATCCTACATCAATATTTTCTTTGCCTTGAATAATTTGTTTTCTTACAAAGAATATCGCTTCTCTTTTAGTATTAAAATGATATCCTTTACCTTCAACATTGACAGTCCAAGGCCAAACCACCCTAATTTTATATTCAGTATGTTTTTTGCCAGATTCTTTTAAAGCTATTGAGTGTAGGGTATCAGGAGGAATCTGGTGTGTTTTTTCAAAGTAAGGAAACATTCTTGAGCATTTATGTGATTCAGCAAATTCTGCATCCATATTAGCATATGAATATAAAGGAAAAAGACAAAATAAATATAGGACTAATAGGAACCTAATAGACATAGTATAAATGTAATTTAATATACTCAAATAATTTGAGTATATTAAAAATTTCTCTACAAGACAAGTTATGCTTCGGTTTTTAATGTTATATACTCGAATGACTTAAGAAATGGCTCCTACAAATACTTGCGGGACATTCGCATGCAAACAATCCTAATATACGCCTAACACGCCCACCCCTTGTTATTGTCCCCATTCTTCAAATCATTCGAGTATACTCATTTATGCTTTGAAGAATCGCTGTAGTATATTGCTTTTTTCCTTGTCTTTAATAAATGTAAAATTTAGACAAGGGAAATTATGTAATAATTTCATTTAAAAGTAATATTATTACTAATTTCTTGTTAAAGGAACTTCACATATCACAATATTTTGGTACTATATAAAATCTATAGTATTAAAAATAAATGATTTTCTTATGTTAGGTAACATATCAAAAACATTTAACTAAATAATTTAAGTAAATATGTAGTTATCTAATTAAGTAATTATTAGTAGTACAACTATAGTAATTAACAACTATTTGGGGTATAAATATGAAGGTTACTGATTTTACAACAGGCTTAACTCTTATCATCACCGTACTTGCTGTAATTTTTTCATGGATACAAACAAAATGGTTAATGGAATTACCTACTTCTATCAGGTGGCTATATAGTGGGACTGTTGAAAGAAGAGATAGGTATGGTATAATGAAAAAAAAGAAAAAAAGAGAGTTGTAGAATGTCTTCGAATCAAATGACAATGGTAAGTCTAAATCAGTTAGTTAAC
>JAIRUG010000038.1 GCA_031254535.1 Rickettsia sp. | reverse complement strand
TATAAATATAGAGAGTTATGTCGAACAAGTTTTAGTTAAGGAATTGCGAGTTGGTCAATTAGTAGTAATGGATAATATCAATTTCCATCATACAAAGAAAGTAAAAGATTTAATAGAGTCAGTGGGCTGTAAGATTCCTTTTTTACCAACATATTCACCAGATTTGAACCCAATAGAGCATTACTGCTTTAAAATTAAGCAGCAGATCAGGAAAGCTGCTGGTAACTTCTCTGATTTCTTTCAGGCAGTTTGGGCAGCATTAGCTGATGTCGCCATATTATTTGGTTAAGCTATAAGTCTAATTTAAAATCTTGAAAAGACCTTTACCTAACCATTTTATTAAGTTGTTAGCAAAAATTTTAAAAACTATTCTGCCAAATATTATAATTATTATGGTGATAAGGAAACTATAAATAATATCAGCTGGGTAATGCATAGCAAGAGTAATACGTGAGATTGTCACTAAAATAACAATCAAAAGGGCTATAATTTTTTGCCTCATTGTTATGTATGACCAAATAAAGTAGGTACTCAACAATGCCAAACCAGAGTGACTGCTTGGAAAGCTAGATAAACATCTTTCAAGCTCAATATTAGCAATTGTTACAAAACTATTAATAGGCAATGAACAAAATGGTCTAGGTAGGTTAACAAAAAACTTAAGTAGAGCATAAGTGCAGCCGAATATCGCATAAATTATACCAATCAATACCATTTTATTATATATAGACCAAAATTTGATCTGATGTTGATTAAAATCTTGAATCTTTTTTAGCTGAGTGTAAAAATATATGCAATATATCAAATAAACGGTAGCAAAGTTGGTAATATTAAAACAATAAGAGATAATTTGTAGAATATAAGCTACTATGCTAAAATGGTTAGTTATTCTATTGATCCACAAGAATATTTCTTGATTAAGACCTTGGAAATTATATAAGAGTTCAAACATTTTTAATTTTTTATTTTGTTTAAGTAAATAATATTATGCTAGAAATAACAGTACTAGGATGTGGATCATCTCTTGGTCTACCTATAATTAATTGTGATTGTAGTACATGCACCTCGACTTCAAGTTACAATAAAAGAACTAGATCATCAATATATATGGATGATGGTAATAGTCAAATTCTTGTTGATTTTGGTTTCGACATTAAGAGACAATTACTACGAGAAAAGATTAAAAAAGTGGACAGTGCCATATTAACCCATTATCATGCAGATCATGTTAACGGTATTGATGATTTACGTGTATTTCCATTCTTTCAGAAAAAACCTTTAGAAATTTTTTCTGATAATGCTACAACATTGAAAACTGAAAATCGTCACCAACACTTGTTTGCTCCGGATAGACTGATTGCAAGACCGGTAGACTTTTTCGCAAAATTTAAAATTAACACCATAGAGGTACAATTTTTTAGACAGCATCATGGTCCTGTAGATAGCTTGGGTATCAGAGTGGATGATTTTGTATATTCTAGTGATGTGGTAGATTTTCCGGCAGAGTCCAAACCATTCTTAAGAAATATCAAAATGTGGATATTAGACTGTATGGCATACGAATCTAATAATTGTCATGCAGGATTAGATAAAATTTTACAGTGGAACGATGAATACAAACCACAACAAATATTATTAACTAATATGAATCATTTTATTGATTATCACGAAATATCAAAAATATTGCCAAGCAATATAAAACCTCTATATGATGGTTACAAATTTATAGTTTAGTATGATAATAGTTGATAAGGTTTCAAAAAAGTATAGTAAAACCTATGCTGTCAAAGATATTAGTCTTGAGTTCAAAAAAAAGGAAACTATAGTGATTATAGGTTCTTCTGGTAGTGGTAAATCCACTTTATTACGAATTATTAATGCTTTAGAAATACCTACTATTGGACAAGTGTTAATCGATAACAAAAAGTTAACTCAAAAGAATAAAAGGAAACTTTGTCTTAAAATTGGTATGGTTTTCCAAGCTTTTAATCTTTTCCCACACTTAAATGTTCAAGATAATTTAATATATGCTCCTGTTAATATTTTAGAAATAAAGCCAGTGACTGCCATTTCTAAGGCTGAGAAATTATTAGAACAATTTGGTTTAAAACAAAAAATTACCGCTTTTCCTATCAATCTATCTGGGGGACAAAAACAACGAGTAGCGATTTGTCGAGCCTTGATGATGGATCCAGAAATAATGTTATTTGATGAGCCTACTTCAGCTTTAGATCCCGAAAATATTAAAGATGTTATTGAAATTATCTCTTTATTAAAAAGTCAAATGATGATGATTGTTGTTACTCACCATATTAAATTTGCCAAAGCAATAGCGGATAGGATAATTTTTATGAATCACGGACAAGTTCTAGCGGATCAATCAACAACAGAGTTTTTTGAAAAACCAAAATCTTATAGAGCAAGATTATTTTTAGAGAATATAGGTGATTTAATGTGAGTAATAAAAGTCTTATAAAGTTAATAATGCTTCTATGTATTAGTACTGTAATTACCTTCTTGATACATAAATTGATAGATGTACAATTTCCTGGTTTCTCTTGGAGTAGTCAGAAGAGTATATCTTGCTTTATAATGATTTTGATTATTATCAGTATCGTTTATAATTCCTTTAGTCAGAAGGGTATAAAGATAGTTTCTATTCAATTATTAACTTGGGGAGTAATTTTCTTAATTATAATGTATTGGTTATGCTTTCAGATTTGAATTAAATTATACCACACAAAGAGTTATATCGGTATTAATACCATCACATAATTGGATCAATAAACAAGGGGAATTAGTAATTAGTTGCAGTAACGATGGACATTTTTATATTAATGCACTGGTAAATGGAGTAAAAATTAAATTTATGATTGATACCGGAGCAAGTGATGTTGCCCTTACTACTAGCGATGCTAAAATGCTAGGATTTGACTTATCAAAACTAAATTATACTAGAACTTATTCCACAGCTAACGGTATAGCTTAATCAAAGAAAATGGCGACAAGAGGAAGAAAATATAGTATAAATATAGAGAGTTATGTCGAACAAGTTTTAGTTAAGGAATTGCGAGTTGGTCAATTAGTAGTAATGGA
>JAIRUG010000049.1 GCA_031254535.1 Rickettsia sp. | reverse complement strand
CCTCTTGTCGCCATTTTCTTTGATTAAGCTATATAGTCACAAAATTAGCTTTTTGCATAGGATAAAAGAATGATTTTTATAAAAAAAATAATAACTTCTTTGCTAATATGTGCTAGAATCCTATTATATTAAGTAAGGTAATCAATTATTTTAGGCTAATGGATAAGGTATTAAGTTCTGTTCAAGAATATATTAAGTCTGGTGAATATTTTGTTGATGCTAGAAGATGGTATAATTTTGAATATCTGTATCCACTTGTACAAAGATCATTTTTGTTGATATTTACTGTAGTTTTCTTTGTATTATTTCTAGGTGTGGTGGTTAATTTTCAGACTTTATTACCAGTAGTTCGACAGGTAAGATACGTAATTAGTGCTGAATCTCTTAAAAGTGCAACAATAGCTAACGCTAATCATATAAAAAGTGATGCCATCAATTCTATTGCAGACATTATGATTAAAAATTACGTGATACACAGAGAATCTTATGATTATGATTTTCTTCGCCCCCAGTTTATGTTTATTCAGAATAGTTCTACACGTATAATATTTAGACAATTTGCCAATTTTATGAATATAGACAATTCATTGTCGCCAGTTATGCGTTACCAAAGATCCTTAAGGCGTTCTGTTAATATATTATCAGTGGTTTATCATAAAAATAATAAGGCTGAGGTCATATTTACATCGGTGGCAAAAAACTCTACTAATGATATTTTAGAAAATATGGTGTGGCAAGCTACAATAAATTTTGAAATAGATGCAATTAACATTCATTTACCACCTAACTCAAAATTTAATTTTGTTGTCACTGGTTACAAACTTAAGTTAATAGAAGATAAAAGTAAGAAATAAAATGAAGCAACTAATAATATTATTTATATTAATATTTTTTGTAAATACTGCGTTAGCTGTTAGAGAATCTAGACCATTATCAATTGATAGCAGAATCAGGGTAATGGTGTATAGTCCCGATGATGTATTCAAGTTCACAGGATATTATGGTTATCAGGCTAGTATAGAGCTAGCAAAAGAAGAAGAAATAGTTAGTATTTCCATGGGGGATACTACTGCTTGGCAAATAGTACCAGCTGGTCATCGGATTTTCATTAAGCCAATGGAGCAAGATGCTACAACTAATATGACGATTATTACTAATAAGCGAACTTACTTTTTTGAACTATATGCTGCAGAAACCTCAGATATGAGGGATCCAGAAATGGTTTTTAATTTAAGGTTTATCTATCCTGATGATGAGAATTCTGGAGATCATTTGAAAACTTATGTTACATCCCCAGCTAATCTTGATTTATCTCATCCTGAGAAATATAATTTTAATTATTCAATAAGTGGTAATGAATCGATTGCCCCAATTAAAATTTTTGATGATGGAGTGTATACTTACTTGCAATTTAGAGATAAAAATGTTGAGTTACCAGCTATTTTTGCAGTTGATGAAGCTCTTAGAGAATCGATGGTAAATTATCGACTTGCCCAAGATAATGCTAATATGGTGATTATCGAACAGGTATTTCACAAACTGTCAATACGTCATGGTAAGAAAATAGTATGTGTGTTTAATGAAGCATTTAAACCATATTAGACTTTCACTATGTGGTCTCGTAATGACATATATGCAACACACCATCATTGCGAGGAGACCATAAGGTCGATGAAGCAATCCACATGTCATTAGATTGCTTCGTCGCTACTAAAACGGCTCCTTGCAATGACATTAAGGTTCACCATGTACAGGAAATGTATTAATTATAACAATGTTTTTAGAAACTATATATATCTCAAAAATTTTATATTTGTTAACACTGCTCGTATTAACTAGTGGTTTGTTTATAATGTTAACCAGCGATAATTATGTTCGTAAGATCATTGGGCTGAGTGTTATGCAAAGTTCGGTGCTAATTTTTTACCTGATGCTTGGTAAAGTGAATGGGGGTATTGTGCCAATTGAGCTTAGTTTGCTGCAGGATTCTCAGCTTTATGTAAGTCCATTACCCCAGGTATTAATGCTCACGGCTATTGTCGTTGGTTTTGCTACATTATCATTAGGTCTTAGCTTGATTTATCATATTTCTAAGCAATTTAATACTATATCGGAGCATGAAATTAATTTTAGCGAAGCGACTACTAATGATTTAAGTAAATGATATTAATTAAACATTTCCCAGCTTTACAAGTATTGCTGCCATTTTTTGGAGCATTATTTTCAATATTAACTTTTCGTTATGTGCTTGCCACTAGAATTATAGCAGTTATTTCGATTGCACTAAGTTTATTTTTAAGTATTTACGGTTTATCAGCAATTAGTAAAGGTGCCGTGTCATATGATTTTGGTAATTGGCATGTCCCCATAGGTATTGAATATAAGCTAGATTATCTAAACCAACCTATAATCATCTATATTAATGGTGTATTATTATTTTTTCTAATTTTTTGTAACAAGTTGCTTGTAACTACCGTACTGAAATTTATTGATAACAAAAGACAATCATTATTTTACGTGGTTTTATTATTTGCCCATAGCGGGTATCTTGGTATAGTAAGTACTAATGACCTTTTTAATCTTTATGTATTTATTGAAATATCTTCATTAAGTGCTTATACACTGATGGCACAGGGTAATAACCCCAAGGCTGTAGTCGGTGCCTTCGATTATCTTATGCTCGGTACGATCGGGGCAACTTTAATCTTAATAGCCATTGGATTTTTATTAAGCACTACTGGTAGCCTTAATATACTAGATGTTTCAAGACTTCTTCAGACACATTATGACAGCAAAATAGTCAAGCTAGCTATTAGTTTTTTTCTAATTGGTGCTATATTAAAAACTGCTTTTTTCCCTATGCATTTTTGGATGATTCGAAGCTATTCTTCGGTTGCTCCAGTCATTTTGACATATCTTGCTAGTATATCCAGTATCATTGGTATTTATATAATCTTGAGGTTCATTCATTTTACCGTTGACTATAATATAATCATTAAGGATTTAGCAAGTTTTATCAAACCGATTGCTTTGGCAACTATTATTTTATGTACATATTTTGCTTGCCGAAGCCAAGAAAAAGTCAGAAATATTGTTATCTATTCTTCAGCAATACAAATTGGTTATATATTTTTGCTGTTAGTTATTCCTAGAGGTGAATTAATCCTATTACCATTTTTGTTGGCTGATAGTTTTAACAAAATCGCTCTATTTCTAATCATTGCTTATTTTGATACCCATAGCATACCCAGTACCAGTATGTTATGGCGGATTTTAGTAGCTTTTAACCTAATTTGCAGTTGTGGTTTACCAATAAGTAGTATGTTTTTCATTAAGCTTACTATCTTTGAATTGTTGGTTGTAGAAAATATGTGGATCGAGTTGGTGATTGTTGTTATAAGTTCTGCTATGTCATTACTTTATCATTATAAAATTGCCAAGAAAATATGTTGGCATCACTCTAATTATACACTATTACAGTCTAGCACTAAGTATAAATATGGCGGGCTAATTTTTATTAGTATAATACAAATTTTTCTGCCAATATTCTTAAACCAATTACAGCTATTGAGAGGCTAGGCGATGCACATAAAATTTCGTCATGGCTTAAAGCCACTTAGTGGCATTGATGCAATCCAAGAACATGGATTGCTTCGTCGGCTACGCCTCCTCGCAATGATGTTTGAGGCTTACAATGCCCCCCAAATGTCATTGCGAGGAGCCACTTTGGTGGCGACGAAGCAATCCATATATGATCATTTCCTTGGATTGCTTCGTTGTGCTTACACACTCCTCGCAATGACATATAGTATTGGAGAGTGGCAGTAATGTACCCTTCTGTTACCCCTAGTTTTTTGATTTTATCAACTTTACTTCTAGCTATACTAAATTTAGTCACACCCTTTATCAGTAATAGTGATAATAACACGCGTAACTCTTTATTAATTACCATTAGTAGCTTCTTTTTTGTTAATATTTTAATTATTGATTGGTTATTTCTGAAGGGCATAAGAGCGAATCTGTCAATAAATATATTCAGTAATTTTGCTATTGGACTGCATTTAGAAGTCCTAAGCCTCATTTTCTTAACTTTACTGAGTTTCTTATGGATTTGTGCGTTAATTTACACCACAAAATATTTGGCAATTAATAATATTGATAATTCCAGTCGTTTTCTATTCTTCATTAATCTAAGTGTGTTATCTGGTGGGTTAGTAGTATTATCTTCGAACCTTTTTACTATGTTTATTTTTTATGAAATATTAACATTATCAACTGCTCCATTAATTGCTCATAGTGGTGGAGATAAAGTGATGGCAGGGGTTTATAAATATTTAAAAATATTGATGATCTCAGGGATATTACTATTCTTGCCAGCCATAATAATTATTTATGCTAAAGCAGGGCATGGGGATTTTACATCACAAGGTTTTATCAATCATTATTTTTCCAAGAATCAAACCATAATTTTGTTATTAATGTTTACTTTTGGTATATCGAAGGCAGCCTTATACCCTTTGCATCAATGGTTACCAGCGGCAATGGTAGCACATTACCCCGTAAGTGCTTTACTACATGCTGTGGTAGTTGTTAAAACTGGACTTTTTTGTATTTATAAAGTTCTGATATATGTTTTTGGTCTTAAATATTTACACTCTATTTTTGCCGAATTTAACTGGCTTATTTTCTTGCCTATTATCACCATATTTTATAGTTCCTTTAAAGCCTTAATTAGTGATAATATTAAAAAGATTCTAGCCTACTCTACGATTAACCAATTAGGGATAGCTTTACTTAGTAGCTTCATGTTTACCTCAAAATCCATAGGAGCAGCTATCCTACATTTATCTTCACATTCATTTACTAAAATCTGTTTATTTTATGGGATGGGAAGTATTTATAGCCTAAAGCAGACTAACCAGGTTTCTGATTTGATCAATGCTGCTAAAGAAATGCCCAAAACCAGCTTTATGGTATTTCTTGCCAGTTTATCCTTAATCGGCATTCCCCCTTTTGGTGGTTTTATTAGTAAGTTTTATATTATGCTGGCAGCTGCCGAACAAAATCAAATATTAGTTATGGGGGTACTAGCTTTAAGTACGTTATTCTCTGCACTGTACTTAGCAAAGATTGTGATATTTCTTTATAAGCCAACTATAGCTAATAGCCCTAAAATGATTTCAGAAAATAAATTGCCTACTACCATGATGGTTAGTCTAATTATATGTGCATGCTGTGTCATATTATTCTATTTTATCCAGATTTTTATTAAGAAGTTTTTTATATTTATATGGTAAGTATGTTTTACCTAATACTAGTGATGATATCCTTGGTTAGATATACATTTAATTTACAAGTTCAAAACATTATATATTAATATACCTTAATATGAATTGACTATATTATATAGTCAATATACTATATAACTTAAAATGAATGTGGATTGCCACGATCTACTTGCGTGGTCTCGCTAATAGACGTTTAGGGGGCGTTGTAAGCCTCAAACGTCATTGCGAGGAAGACCGTAGGTCGACGAAGCAATCCATTTTTAGTTACTTTATGGATTGCATCAATGCCACTAGAGTGGCTCCTTGCAATGACGCTACAATGTCATTGCGAGCGAACGTATGTGAGCGTGGCAATCCATGAAACTTGTCATATGGATTGCTCGTCGCTGCTATCGTCGCTCCTCGCTAATAGACGTTTTATTGGCAACTCGCGTTAGATATAACTCCTACAAAACCATAATTAGAATTGATGATGTTTTACTACCCAGCCTTACTTATTCCTTTGTTTATTTTGTTTCTATATTTTAACTTTAGAAAAGTATTTTATATTATTTCAATAATTTATCCAATAGTTGTTGGTATATTGTTAATTAACAACCAAAATGAGGCGGTAATTAATCTATATAATAATAGTTTTATTGTTAATTTTAGTCATGAAAATAAATTAGTAGCACTTGCTTTTATGGTTGTGACGTTGGTGACTAACTTATATGCCATTAGCCAAAACAGAAAATTTGAGGTACTTATAGGTAGTCTATATTCAGCTACTTCCTTGAGCTGTTTATTTGCTGGGGATTTTATCTCGATGTTTGTTTCCCTAGAAATGATGATGATATGTGCTGCTTTGTTAATTTTTTACGGCAATTATAAGAATAGTATTAAGGCTGCAAGACAGTATTTTCTTACGCATCTTATAAGTGGTAGTCTTATCTTAATAGGGATTAGTTATATAATTACCAACAATTCTAACACACAAATTATTTCTCTTACTCAGTTGATAGAAAACAGAGATGCTTCTTTTATCTTTTACGCTTTAATACTTGGTGGTTGTTTGATTAATGTAGCGAGCATACCTTTTTCTGGATGGCTTGTTAATTGTTATCCATTTGCCTCGAATTCAGGGATGATATATTTAACCAGCTTTACTAGTAAAATATCGATAATTATACTACTTAAATTATTTAGTGGCTTAGAAATACTTAAATTCTTTGGATTATTAATGATTATATATGGGGGGATTTATGCTTGTATAGAAGATAACATTAAAAGATTAGTATGTTATCTTACTGTTTCTCAGCTTGGATTCATGCTGATTGCTATTGGCACAAAATCTCAACAAGCAAATTTAGCAATCATAGTTTTTCTTTATGTACATATATTGTACAAAGCTTTATCTGGTCTATATGTTGCTATATTAATAGATAAAGGTAATATAGAAAATTGTTCTGAGATAAAAGGATTTTACTCATTGAGAAGTCCTTTATTGCTTGGTAGTTTAATAGTTAGTGTATTGTTCATTATAGCCTTGCCACCTCTTGCTAGTTTTATTACCAAAATTGTTGTGACCAATGCTTTAGACCGGGATATTAATTATTATGCTATTTTCCTACTAAAGGTTATAACATGTGTAGCTCTATTTTCTACGGTTAAATATAAATCTTTAATTAGTGAATTTTATCCTAATTTAAATATTTTAAGCAGACTTAGCTTATTTATCATGTTATCGTTTATATTGCTAACTAGCTTCTTTTTAGAGCAAGGCTTGAAACTAGTATGGTCATCTTATCCTGTTGAAATAATTGAGATAAATTGGTTGGATCTAGTGAAACAGCTGGTAATAATAGTAATAGGTATATTGCTTAGCATAGTCTTTAGTAAAAAGATTTCTAGGCATTCGACTGCTAACATAAATTTAGACTTATTTCAGTTTGTTGAAAATAATTTTCGTCGTATTTATTCTAAATATCACTTAGTGGGGCAGGACTTTAATGATAAACTAGGGGCGGAGAACCCTATTTTTAAAAGAGTAGAAAAAAGTGCTTTACGTAAGATAAAATCTTTGCATAATCAATCAACAGGTCTGTTAGTAGTAATTATATTATTAATTACTTTTACCCTATTGCTAATTAGCAAATAATTCTTGTGTCATTGCGAGGAGGCGTAAGACGACGAAGCAATCTAATGAATATGGATTGCTTCGATCACTACGTGGTTTCGCAATAGACGGTATGCACCTCATACGTCATTGCGAGCCACCGTAGGTGGCGTGGCAATCCATTGACTTCTCAGTTTTCCTTGGATTGCTTCGTCGACCTATGGTCTCCTCACAATGACGTTGACCACATACTGCTATACTGCAAAAATAATGAAAACAGCTATTAGTGGAGCATAAAAATCTGCTATATATATAAGTTGTGAACTAAAGGAGGAGGATAAAATGAAGCTACCTATAGCCGATAAGATCGATTACAGTTTTTCATTGCACGGTCAAAAAATTACAGATGAATATGCATGGCTTAGAGATAGCGAATGGCCTAATGTTAGCGATAAAAAAATCATAGAATATTTACGGGCAGAAAATAAATATTCCGAGCAATTTTTTGAGCCATTACAAAAAGAAAAAGATAAAATCTTTGAAGAGTTAAAAGGCAGAGTTAAACTTGCTGATCAGTCAACTTATGTAAAAAAAGATAGTTATTATTATTATACTAGAACTGAAGAAAATACCGATTATCCAATATATTGCCGAAAAATGGGTTCAGTAGATGCTCCGGAAGAAATTATATTAGATGTTAATGCTGTTGCTAAAGATAATAAATTTACGGATGTAGGTCTAGTAACACTCTCTCCTGATCATATGTTACTAGCTTATAGTGTTGATTTTACCGGTGATGAACAATACACAATTAAAATCTATAATTTAAAGACCAAAGAATATTTACCAGATGAAATAGATAACGTTAGTCGCAATATAATTTGGCATGAAGAGCTGAAAGGGTTCTTTTATATGCCGGTTAATGAGAATTTTCGTTGTGATAAATTAATGTTCCACTCTTTAGGCGACTTAACTTCCAATGATAAGTTAGTACATTATATAACAGATACATTATATCAGCTGAATGTCAGTAAGTCATCCAGTCGACAATATATTTTCGTTGATGTCTCTGGTCATAATGAAAATGAAACATATGCTATAGAAATGTGTGATCATAGCTTTCAGCCTAAACTTATTAGAGCTTCAAAGGATGGGGTTTTTTATGATGTTGAGCATAATGGTGATAGTTTTTATATTAGTACCAATGAAGGGGCAAAAAACTTTCGCATAGTATTAGTAGATGTGCATAATTTCCAAAATGATTTGTGGGAGAATAATTATATTCCAGAAGATACAACTAGATATTTATCTGGTTTTGATATTACTAACAATTATTTAATAGTTAATTATCGTGATCAAGGATTACCGGTTATTAAAATAAAACATCTTAAAGAGCAGAGTGAAAAAGTTATTCACTTCCCAGATGCTTCTTTTACTGCCCTTGCCGTATCTACTAATTTTGATGAAGATGATATTAGGGTAAATTATTCCTCACTTGCTAGACCGAACACCACTTATAGTTATGATTTTAATAGTGACCAACTGTCAATATTGAAAGTGCAAGAAATACCAAGTGGCTTTAACCCTGAAGAATATATGGTAGAAAGGATATTTGCTGATAATGATGGAGTTAAAGTACCAATTACCTTATTATATAAAAAATCGTTGTTTAAAAAGGATGGGAAAAATCCTTTATACTTATATGGTTATGGTTCATATGGTGTTAGCATACCAGTATCCTTTCGGAATACAGCTATTTCTCTTGTAAATCGTGGGTTTGTCTATGCTCTTGCCCATATTAGAGGTGGAGACGATCTCGGACATGATTGGTATGAAGCTGCCAAATTCCTCAATAAAAAAAGAACTTTTGACGATTTTATTGTTTCTGCTAAAGAGCTAATTAAAGAAAAATATACTAGCAAGGGTGATATAGTAGTTTGTGGTGGAAGTGCAGGGGGGATGTTAATTGGTGCGGTCATTAATAAGCAACCAGAATTATTTAAAGCAGTACTTGCCCATGTACCTTTTGTTGATGTATTAAATACTATGCTCGATGAAGAATTGCCATTAACCCCTAGTGAATTTAAGGAATGGGGCAATCCTAAAGAACTAGACTATTTTAACTATATTAAGTCCTATTCTCCGTATGATAATATAAAAGCACAAAATTACCCGAGCCTATTTATCACTGCTGGAATCTCTGACCCTAGAGTTGGATATTGGGAAGCAGCTAAGTGGGCAGCAAAGATTCGGGCAACAAAAACAGATGATAATATATTATTGCTAAAAACTAATATGGATTCAGGGCATAAAGGATCTTCTGGTCGTTTCGATTATCTAAAAGAAGCAGCCGATGATATAATATTTATATTTAGGATTTTTGGTATAATCAGATAGTATAGCTAATTGAATTAGGTTGTTGATATTGTTATAAGTTCCTAAATGTCTATTAACGAGAAGACCGTAGGTTGACAAAGCAATCCAGGAAATGATTAGAAATGGACTGCTTCTACCACTACGTGGTCTCGCTAATAGACGTGTATGCACCTCAAACGTCATTGCGAGGAGCCACTTTACTATGGCTAAAACCTTCCCGGATTAGCTATCTGGATATTGTTTTAGTTATATCATCATATTTCTTCAACCTAGATAATATAGGTTCTAGATCATGTAGCTTGATCATACAAGGTCCGTCACTTGGTGCATTATCTGGCTCTTGATGAACTTCCATAAAAATACCAGCTACTCCAACGCTAACAGCTGCCCTTGCCAGTACTTCAACATATTTTCTCTCACCACCACTACTATTACCTATGCCACCTGGCTGCTGAACTGAATGGGTTGCGTCAAAAATTACTGGAGCACCAGTTTCTGCCATAATTGGTAAACTACGCATATCTGATACTAATGTGTTGTAACCAAAACATATTCCCCGCTCAGTAAGCATGATATTTTTAGCACCAAATCTTTCCAACTTAGCATGAACATTCTTCATATCCCAAGGAGCAAGGAACTGCCCTTTTTTCACATTAACAACCTTATTAGTCACTGCTGCAGCATGCAGTAAGTCTGTTTGTCTACACAAAAAAGCGGGGATTTGGATTATATCGACAATTTCAGCAACCCTAGCACATTGAGTCTCTGTATGAACATCAGTAAGAATATGACAATTAAAGGTTGATTTTACTTTATACAAAATTTCTAACCCTTTGTCAAGACCACTACCACGGAGACCATTGACTGAAGTTCTATTTGCTTTATCAAATGATGATTTATAAATAAATGGTATATTAAGTTTACTAGTAAGAGTCACAAGCTTGTCTGCCATAAATAGTGCGTGATCTAAAGTTTCTATTTGGCAAGGTCCAGCAATCAAAATAAATGGTAGAGCATTGCCAATTTTGATATTATGTAAGTCAATTATTTTTTGCATAGGTTCTGTAAACATCTCTCTTTAATGGATGATTTCGTTTGGATTGTCGCGTCGCCAGTGGTCGTGGTAATCCACATTCTGCTGTCATTGCGAGACCATGTAATGGTCGAAGCAATCCAGAAAATAATAAAAATAAATATGGATTGCTTCGTCGGCTACACCTCATCGCAATGACGTTTTTATGCTGTTGTAATACTTAGTATAATAAAAAATGTAGGGTATGTGAGTATGCGAGTCCCTGATATTTTCAAAAAACAATTCTTCAAAGCAGAAGAGTATATTCTACTTAGCAATGGGCAAACTAGACTCTTGTTGCTTATCGTCAGCTTGTTCAATTTTCTTAATTATCCCAGGATTTTTCCTAGAAGACAAATTAGCCAGAATAATAGCATTGATTATAAACAATGTGGCAAGCACTACTGTAGTTCTAGTCAAGAAATTAACCACTGTCCGACCTGCTACAACACCCATAGTACCACTACCACCAATGTCACTCAATCCATCACTACCAGTCTTTTGCATCAAAATTACGATGATTAGCAATATTGCTATCACAATATGAACAAAAAGTAATATATTCATCATTTTCTAAAAACCCTAAAATTTAACATTTGAACTAACATTTGATAATCAAGTGAAGATTTGCCAACCATAACCCCATCAATATTCTGTAGATTCAATATTTTTTCTATATTATCTAAATTTACAGATCCACCATACACCAAGCTGATATTATTTGCAACTTGGCTTTGCTTGAGATAATAATTAAGAACCTCAAATATCTCTATTAGTTCTTCTTTTCTAGGAATAATGGGACTGTTGAAAGAAGAGATAGGTATGGTATACTACTCATAAATGAAGGGTTGCAAAGATAGGAGAGATATTATAGAGTATATGACATTATGAGTAAGAATGTATTGACAGAAGAACAAAGAGAAAAGTTGAAGGAACGTCATA
>JAIRUG010000047.1 GCA_031254535.1 Rickettsia sp. | reverse complement strand
TACGATATTGATGCTTTGAGTTAACTAACTGATTTAGACTTACCATTGTCATTTGATTCGAAGACATTCTACAACTCTCTTTTTTTCTTTTTTTTCATTATACCATACCTATCTCTTCTTTCAACAGTCCCATAAACTCAAATGTAATGGTAGGTGATGAGATTAATGATGAAGGATATGAAAGTGGTGATAACTGTTCTGATATAGTGGAAGCTATTGTAGAACGTACAGTTTCAGCGATGGTAAATGCTAAGTTAGAACCTGCTAGTACTCTATCAGAGGTTAATAAAGAGATAGATACTACTGTAGCAAAACCTACAACAGTAGAAAAGTTACAGGAAGCCGTTCAGTGGATTGTATCAGATATACAAAACCGTGAAAGTGCATCAAATATTTACAATATTTAGAGTATTTAGAGCATTTTAATTCTTCTACTAATCTTACTGAAATTGAATCATTACCTAAAGAAATACAGGGGGCTGTTCAGTGGATAGTAAGCTTAGATGCGGGAGAGTCGTTCAAGTGTATTACAAGATATTAAGTCATTAATTTCTGCCTCTTATGAGGGCATCTATACTACCTACCATACTACCTCTTGTAGTCAGGAAATGATGGAACTTGAAGGGCTAGAACCCCAGTACGAACAGGTATTAGCTGACTGTGCCTAATAAAGACTAGAGACTGTTAACAAAATTAATGAGGTGTATGCTTCGCTTAAACGCTATTAGCGAGCAGTAGTGAAACACGACGAAGCAATCCATAAAAGTAACCAAAAATGGATTGCTTCGTTGCTACTAAAGTAGCTCCTCGCAATGACACTGTAGGTAAATCTAAAACGCGTCATTGCGAGACCAAGCAAATAGGTCGTGGCAATCCACATTCATTAAATTGCTTCGTTCAGGTTTCACACCTCCTCACTAATAGACATGGACCACATACGATTTTTAAAGTGTCTTGCCTAAAACTGCTTCCTCTTCTAATTTTCGACAGCTGTGATTTGAATACCGCACCATTGTCCAAATTACCAGCAGAAGTAGGGTTTTGCAAGAGGTCTAATGTTAGTCCTGGTTGGCTATAGTTTTTATAGTGATAGCATGTAGTTTATTATTATCCAATATTTCTGCTAAAGCTTTTTTTACCATCTTGTGCTGATTAATGAGACTAATTCCAAGAAAAGCATCATCTTGTATTTCTAAGGAATAATGATCCTGATCCCCAGCTAGATTAACAATTTTTATTTCTGCATTTGGAAAACTATAACGTATAATTTTTTCAAGTTCTTTAATAGATATTGCCATTTTCTTTAGACTTTTTATGTAAAATACAGTAAAAGTTTATAGTCTGCAATCTTTAAATTTTTTGCAAAAATGTCATATAAATATTGACATTTTAGAAAATTCATTTAATCCAGCTCACCATTTGCTTAGAATATATATAAACCAAATATTTCGGGTTACTTGAGTTTTAATCGTTTTACCATGAATTTCAAGACAAACATTGATAAAAAGCAAACTAGCAATATAATAATATATCGTGGAATTATGCTATAAATGTCATCATCTTCGATTCAAAAAAACAAAAGGATAATTATGATAGAAAATATTGAACTATTAAAAAAGTTTGTAGTTAAATGTTTAGAAGAAAAGAAAGCAGAAGATATAGTTATAATAGATATAAAACAAAAAACCACATTAGCTGAATATATTATTTTTGCAAGCGGACATTCCACTAAAAATGTCGGAGCAATTGCTGAATATTTATCTTTAGAGTTAAAGAATCAAGCTAATGTCAATACTAATATTGAAGGACTTGCACAGTCTGAATGGGTATTAATAGATGCTGGAAATATATTAGTTAATATTTTCTATCCAGAGGCTAGAGAGCGTTTTAAGTTGGAAGAAATGTGGAGAAAAAAATAAATTAAAAATATTAGATTTTTTACTGAAAACTACTTAGTGTAGTTAAAAAATAATGTATAAATACTTCTGAAGAAAAGGTATAAATGGGAGAACATATTCTTGTCAATATTATAATTTTAATAGGAACTGCTGTATTTGTTGTAGCAATATTGAAACGTCTTAATCTAAGCCCCGTTTTGGGCTATTTGATTGCTGGAGCGGTAATTGGCGATCATGGATTCAGGATTGTAACCTATGATCAAACAAAATTACTAGGAGAGTTAGGAGTAGTTTTCTTACTTTTTGCAATAGGTTTGGAATTATCTTTTGAAAGATTAAAGGTAATGAAGCGCTATGTATTCGGTCTTGGCTCACTACAAGTATTAACGACAACTATAATAATTGCTGCTGCTGTTGCACTAATTAGCGGTAATAGTGGTGCTGCAATTATTATTGGAGGTGGTCTTGCTTTATCCTCGACGGCACTTGTCATGCAAGTTATTGAGGAGAGTCGTAGCCAGGCGACTCAATTGGGACGTATATCCCTAGCTATCTTATTATTACAAGATCTAGCAGTTGTACCGCTACTAGTTATCGTACCGCTATTTGTTGGTGATAGTAAAGTTTCTTTAGCATCAGCTCTAGGAGTAGCTCTGCTTAAGGCTATCATTGCTCTATTTGCTATATTTGTTGCAGGTAGAGTATTACTAAGACCTTTATTTGGGTTCATTTCATCGGATAGCGGTGATATAAGTGAGCTGCCAATTTCTATGACTTTATTGGTAGTTCTGTCTGCTGCTTGGGCAACGCAATATTTTGGTCTGTCACTTCCTCTAGGAGCTTTTGTTGCGGGTGTTTTGGTTGCAGAAACAGAATTTCGATTGCAAGCGGAAGAAAGTATATATCCTTTCAAAAGCTTATTGTTAGGACTATTTTTTATGAGCGTTGGTATGAATATCGACGCACAAGAAATATACGCTCAGATATCAACTATCCTAACTTGCTCTGTTGCCTTGATCATGGTAAAAACATTAATTATTACCGCCTTTTGTATCTTATTTGGTTTTAATAAGGGGGTAGCCTTGCATGCCGGTTTATTATTGTCACAAGGTGGAGAGTTTGCTTTTATCCTATTTGGTCTTGGTAAAGAAACTGGGGTTATTCAAGAGAGTACTGCCAATGTGCTTTTATTAGTGGTGACATGTACCATGGCATTAACTCCATTACTGGCAATTTTAGGTAGGAAACTTGCTGAAAGACTTGATAAGCAGCTTGGGAAAACTCCAATACAAATCATAGAACTTGGGGCAAGAGATTTAACAAACCATATAATAATTGCTGGTTTTGGTAGTGTTGGCAAGATGGTGGCATTAGTGCTAGAAGTTGAAGGGATCAATTATATAGCATTAGATGTTAATGACGAAATTGTCAAAGAAGAAACAGCTAATGGATTCCCAGTTTTTAGGGGAGATGTATCGCAGATTGATACGCTAAAAGCCGTGGGAGCAGAAAGGGTTTTAACTCTGGTGCTGACAATGAATAATAAGGTTACTATCAAAAAATCTCTTAGAACGATCTCAAGTAATTTTCCAAATCTTGAGGTTATTGTAAGATTAAAAAATTTACAAAATGCTAGAGAATTTTATGATGCTGGAGCAACCACAATCATCCCAGAAAATTATGAAACTGGCTTGCAACTTGGTGGAACGATTCTAAAATTTATTGGTCTTAGTGAATATGAAATAAATCGTGTCAAAGGGCAATTTAGGTCAGGTAATTATGTAGTAGCTAAACGAGATGATGCATTGCATGAATTGGAAGAAAATGATTCAGAGAAATACTAGGTGTATTGCCTAATGGCAATCAAATTACTGTTATACTCTTCTGCTTTGAAGAATTGGCTCCGTAAAACTTCGGGGTATTCGCGTGCTCACGTACTAGCTGTACGCTCCGCTCTCTCACCCCTTGTTTTACGTTCCAATTCTTCAAAGCAGAAGAGTATACTATTACAGCAAAAATTATATATGGGGCTATATATTTGGATTGTACTTATCTTGACCGCTATACCTTTACTAACAAAAGCAGATAATCAGAGGCTGCCTATACCCAGGTTTGCCTCGATAAAGGCTAACGAGGTAAATGCTAGAGTTGGTCCTACGATAAAAGCCCCTATAGAATGGGTATTTATTAAAAGAGGGGAGCCAGTAGAAATTATTGCAGAATATGAACAATGGAGGCAAATTCGTGATATAAAAGGAGAGGGTGGTTGGGTACATTCGAGTGTATTGTCCGGTAAAAGGTCGGTAATTGTGGTAAGTTCAGAATTGGTATCTCTTACTAGAGTTCCTAATGATCAAAATAAAATTGTTGCAAGAATAAGTAATTATGTCCGTTGCTTACTTAAAAAATGTAAAAAAGATCATTGCCAAGTGCGTTGTAAAAATTATACTGGATGGCTACCTAAAACAGTATTGTGGGGAGTCTATAAGGATGAGTGTTAAAGAGCGAGCAATAATGTCTTAGGAGGCTGCCTACAATAACTAAAGTAATTCTATATTTGGCTCTTTTTAGCTGCGAATAAACATGATTTTCTTGAAATAGGTACACTATTCCTTTAAAAATCATATTTATCCTTGTCGAAAAATAGCTCAAAATATAATTAATTAGTTATCTAGCAACCGCTATTAGCGAGGAGCCACTTTGTGGTAACAAAGCAATCTAATGAATGTGGATTGCCACGACCTACTTGCGTGGTCTCGCTAATAGACGTATATGCACCTCAAACGTCATTGCGAGGAGGCATAGCCGACGAAGCAATTTTTATCGTTTTTTTGGATTGTATAGCCAAGTTCCAATAAATAGGATATAATAATGTCATTATGACATATTCAATAGATTTTCGAAAGAAAGTATTTAAGATAAAAGAAAAAGAAGGATTAAGTTTTGCGGAAACATCA
>JAIRUG010000046.1 GCA_031254535.1 Rickettsia sp. | reverse complement strand
CCATTACTACTAATTGACCAACTCGCAATTCCTTAACTAAAACTTGTTCGACATAACTCTCTATATTTATACTATATTTTCTTCCTCTTGTCGCCATTTTCTTTGATTAAGCTATATCTGGCAGAACAAAAAGCTAAAATTTATGAAAAAAATTGTAATCTTTTAAAAATATCAGAGTTGATGATTTTTTTTGTAATTTTTTAGACAAAAGCATTTTGTTTCTTTTTTTTGAAATTAGAGCAAATTTTTATCTTTCAACGGTCCCATCATCTATGTTAAGAGTCAGGACAACCTAAGTAGTCTTGAGAGTAGTAAAGATTTAAACCAATAAGCTGTAGATGATGTGCCAACACCCATAACATTTTGGTAAATCCCTCCACGGTATCCAAGTTCTTAATACATACATTATTGCACAAAATACCTTATAATGTCTAATCTTTGGTGGTCGTCCTTTCCAAATATAATTCTTCTCTATGATTGGTTCTATTTATTTTTCAAAAAACCCTTGTTTTACAAGAAGTAATCGTGAATCCATTATATATCTATTCCTTTCTTCTTAATATATCTTAAATATATCATATCTTCTTCTATATTCATAAGACCTTTGTTAACAGTATCTAGCATAAGTCAATCAATCTAGTTGATAATTTTGTTGTTGAAACTCGTCTTCGCTCCTCACGTACGTTATGTACGCGAAGGTGGACGGCTTCGTTTCTCCTAAAAATTCCGAGGACTTCTTTGACTTATGCTAGTAAGTCTAATATCAAGAACCTAATAGGGTTAGCTATACATTAACTAATAATTCTACAATTTGCTCAAATTGCAATAGATATTCTTGTTCTTTATCAAGATCTTTTAACTTGAAACTATTACTCATTTGTTCATCATCACCAATAAAAATAGCATATTTAGCTTTCTGTAAATTAGCCCGGATCATTCTTTTGGCTATTTTACCTTTAGCATCTAAGGTAACAGAAATATTTTTTTGACGCAATTGATTGGCTAAAATTAAACAATATTCTAAATTGTTGTCTCTAATAGGCAAGATAAATACTGGTCTTGCTTTAGGTATGTTATATTCTCTCATTAGGGCAAGCCTTTCAATTCCAGCAGCAAAGCCAATGGCTTTTGTCTCTGAACCTCCCATAATTTTGCTCAACCCATCATATCTCCCACCAGCAAGGATTGTCGACTGACTACCAAGTTTGGTAGTAGTAAACTCAAAAGTTGTATGGCAGTAATAATCGAGCCCCCTTACTAACCTTGGATTAATGGTATATTTTACATTAAGTAAATCTAAATATTTTAGCAAATCATGAAAATATCTTGTAGTATCGCTATTGTAACATTGAGACATTAACGGGCTATTTGCAACTATTTTTTTATCATTTTCATCTTTTGAATCTAAGATCCGCATCGGATTTCTGATCAGTCGCTTTTGGCTATCTTCTGATAATTCTGACTTATAGTCATTGAAATACTCTACCAACTTTTGTTGGTAGATAGCACGAGTTGCAGTGCAACCAATTGAGTTTATTTCTAAAGTTGTATCTTTATCTATTTCTAAAGCCTGGAGAACATCTAATGCAAGCCTAATTGTTTCAGCATCGTTACTGGCTCCTTCTTCTCCACCAATATACTCAAAGTTTATTTGATGAAATTGCCTTTGTCTACCAGCTTGTGGTCGATCATAACGAAATACTGGACCAGTTGAAAAGAATTTAATAGGTAATGTTTGTTGTAGGTTATTAGATATAGAAGCCCTAATAATACCAGCTGTAAATTCAGGTCTAAGAGAGATATTATTATCACTCTTATCAAGAAAGCTGTACATTTCCTTGCTTATTACATCAGAAGTCTCTCCAAGTGTGCGGTCAAAGACTTTACTATATTCAATTATCGGTGTACTCATGGCTTGATAACCATAAAGTTCACCGACATGTTTTGCTATGTTAATTATATAATCGTGAATTATATAATCCTCAGGTAGTAGATCTTTAGTACCACGTAATGGTTGTAGTGCATTATTCATACAAATTAAACTTGTCGTTTCATAAAGAACAATCTAAGAATATACAGAACAAACATTATCACAAACCAGTATATTAGCAATCGACCTGCAATCATCAAATTAAAATTACTATCAAATATTTGTATAGATAGTAAATATAGGCAGGCTACTAAAACAAATGGTATAATGACAAATGCAGCAGGACATTTAAATGGTCTTGGAGCATTTGGCATTTTTATTCTAAACAATATGACTATTATAGCAACCACTGTATAATCTATTAATGATCCCATAGATGACAACTGAACAAGAATTTCAGTTGGACAAAATCCTCCTAATAGTGCAGCAAGTGCAGAAAATATTAAGATAGTAATATAAGGACTATCGTATTTTGTATGAAGTTTTGCAAAGTTTTTTGGCAATAACCCATCTCGGGCAATTACATAAAAGATACGAGATGTACCATAAATATTCATCATCAGTACCGTAGTCATACCGCATACTGCTCCAGTAGCAACGATGGCAGAACCGACATTACTATTGTTCAAGTTAAGAGCATAGGCAAGTGGTTGGTCATTATTAAGTTGATCAAAAGGGGCTATGCCAGTGACTAGTCCAGATATTATAACATACACTATTGTTGCAATTACTAGTGATCCAATAATACCGATCATTAAATCTCGGTTAGGGTTTTTGCATTCTTCAGCTGTAGCAGCTATTGTACCAAAACCTGTCATAGCCAAAAATAGGATAGATGCACCAACTAGCATATTATTGAAGCCAAAAGGTAAAAAGTTCTGCCAATTTGTCGCATCAAAATGCGGTGTGGCAAACACAATAAAAGCAAGTATAGCTGCCATTTTTACAAATACTAAAATAGCATTTAGTTTTTTACTATCTTTCGTTCCTAAGCACAAAATAAAAGAGACAAACACTACAATAAGAAAAGCTGGTAAATTTATTATTCCACCATTGCTAGGCACGGTAGTTAAAATTTTAGGCAAATCTATTCCACCAGCTGACAATATTGCCTGAACATATCCAGACCAAGCAGCCGCAACAGTTCCAGCAGCAAAACCAAGTTCTAATATGATAACGCTGCCCATTAACCAGGCAAACACTTCACCAAATGCTATATAAGAGTAAGTATAAATACTGCCAGAAGTCGGTAACATGGTAGCAAGCTCTGTATAGGCAAGAGCAACAAAAATACATGTTCCACCAGCAACAGCGTAGGATAGCATAACTGCAGGACCAGAATATTTAGCAGCTACCATACCTGTTACTACAAATACCCCTATACCTATTATAGCCCCAAGACCTAATAATATTAGATCAAATGCTCCTAGAGTTTTGGCAAGACCACTAGTCTTACCTAATTCTTTTATTGATTCAAAACTTTTTTTTGTTAAAAAACCCATTATCGCTCCAATTTTAATAATAGAAAATACTAAAAGTATTTATGCAATTTTTCTAGTGATCCATCCCCCACCAAGAACCCGATCATTATCATATATGACACAAGCCTGACCAGGAGTGACGGATTTCTCTGCAGACATTAATTTTACTTTAATTTCTGTAGTACTCATTTTACTAATCTTGGCAAAGGTAGCAGGACGAGTTGAGCGAATCTTAACTTGCACATCAATCTCTTCTTGTACCCCCATTTCTCTACCAAGCCAGTTAACATCCTTAATAGTAAATTCGGTAGAATCTAATACCGAGTCTGGACCAACATATACAATTTTTGTATTAGGATCAATTCTCACTACATAAAGTGGCTCCTGAAAAGCTATTCCAAGACCGCGGCGTTGACCTACAGTATAGTTTATTATACCATTATGTGTCCCAAGCTCAAAGCCGTCTACATGGATTATTTTACCTTTTTCATTAGCATTGGTTCGTATACTACTAATTACCTTCCTATAATCACCATCTGGTACAAAACAAATATCTTGACTATCAGGCTTATCTGCAACACCTAAATTAAACTTAGTAGCAATATTTCTTGTTTGCTCTTTACTTAATTCTCCCAAAGGAAAAGATAGATAATTTAGTTGTTCTAAGGTAATTGCGAACAAAAAATAGCTTTGGTCTTTGGCGATATCAATACCAGTATGTAATTCTGCCCCATCTATACCTTTAATTTTCCGTACATAATGACCAGTAGCAAGACAGTCTGCCCCTAAATCTTTTGCTACTTTTAATAAGTCTTTAAATTTAACTGACTGGTTACATTTTACGCAAGGCAAGGGCGTTTCGCCTCTAATATAACTATCAGCAAAGTCATCAATTACTGACTCTTTAAATTTAGACTCATAATCTAATACATAATGCGGAATATTTAGCTTATCTGCCACCATTTTTGCGTCATAAATGTCTTGTCCAGCACAACAGGCATTTCTTTTTTTTGTAGCTATGCCGTGGTCATATAATTGTAGTGTTATACCAATGACTTTATGCCCTTGTTCACAAAGCATAGCAGCCACTACTGAGCTATCAACCCCACCAGACATTGCAACTACTATTGTAGATGGATTACTTATTTTATTACTCATTGCATTATGGTAAATTATGTTATGGTAAATATAGAATTACTTTAGTTATTGCAGGTAGCCTCCTAGATAAACGAAACAATATATTAACCTAAATTCGATATAACAAGTTATTCCAAATTCGGTTATATCTATGAATATAACAGATTTTTATGATCCACTAATAGCTGTGTTCATTATTTTTGCGGTACTGCTTATTTTTTTTCATTTCCTAGGTTCTTATATCATAATTTAAAGATATAAGAGCCTAACTCAGTACATTACTATTACCCATTCTTTAAAAGGCTTATTCTTATCCCGAATTGAGATTACATTATAATAAATTTATAGTTAAATACAATAGGCTTTTAAATTGTCCTGAATTTTATAATCATCCATCATTCTTAATGGCATTGTTGCATGAATAGAAATAAAGCTCGAGTTACGTGAGCGTTCACGAAAAAAAGTTAAAGTACAAGACGTCATTGCGAGCGAACATACGTGAGCGTGACAATCCATGAAGTGATTAAAAATGGATTACTTCGTTGCTACTAAAGTAGCTCCTCGCAATGACGTTGAGACTTTACATAGTTTGTGTGACCGTTCACAGTTTTTCAATTTTCTCCTAAAATTTTTAATTCATAGAAACTGCAACTTATCGCTCAAGATGTCGATCTAAAGAATTACTTTTCTGCAATAATTTCTTCTGGTGGATAAGGTTACTCTCTTTTTGCGATAAATCTGGCACAGATTTACTTTTTCGTAATTGTTCTATAACCGCAGGTGTTAAGATTTCCTCAGCAGATTTCTTGGCAGCTCCCATAGCTTTGGTTAATGAGCTATCACTTTTGACCTTAGGTTGTTCATAAAAAGGATCATGTGTTCTACCCAAATCTTTTAAAAAGCTTAGCGTGCCTTTTGCCGCTGATACCAGTATATTACTACTTTTTTTCTTTTCTTTAGTTTCAGTTTCTTGTTCATTAGATTTTTCACTAGGCTTTTCATTAGATTTATCTTCAAGCTTATTTACTGCTACATGAAGTATATCTCGTTTTTGCTCATCGGTTAATTTTCTATAATCTTTGTCGTGACTTATTTCAGTTAAAGCTTCTTGATATATATCAAATTTATTTTGTTTTTGTTCATCAGTTAACCTGAAATAATCTTTATCTCGTATCAACTCACTCAAAGCAGCAGTTTGAATATGTTGTTTTTGGGTGATCTCACGCAGCTCTTGTAAATTCTGATAATTGGCAACATCACTCTTACGGAGTTCACCATTAATATTAATTTTAAATGCTGTAACAAGATCAGCTGATTGTTTTTCAGTCAAACCTGAGCTAATCAGAGAAATCGCTGAAGCTGTACCAGATTTAACTGCTGTAGCAATCTTAACAGGATTACCACTGCTAGCCGCAACTATATTAGACACTAAACTAGCTGCATCCTGAATATTCTCCATAAAGAATTTGCTTGTACTAAATGCCAGTTCTGCTTTGGAAGATACGTAATGATAACGTTTATTTTCTTCACCTGGGACAGATGTGGGGATATATAATTTCTTTTCCAACAATTGAGCTAATTTTGGATCCAGTGTTAATAAATATTGTTGTTTGCTTATATCTCCTCGATTTTGCATTAATAGATCATTTTCTTGGGCAAGTTTACGAAGATTTCTTGTTTTAATAGTCTCAGCTAACATTCCGCCAGCTACCCCAACTAATGTTATTGCAGCCATGGCTAAGGCTGTAGGGGGTGATATCCCAGCTAATACTACTATTGCAAGTGTAGCCGTAATAGTCCTGCTTACAGCACTACCAAGTGCAATTTTGGCTAATTTCGTATTTAACAGCCAAGTTATAGCCTTGAAAGCTTTGGTATTTTGTGTCCAATTCCAAGCAGATTTAGCTTTATTAACTATGTAAGAAAAAGCTCTTTTTATTTTTGATTCTGTCTTTATTTCTTTATTTTCTTGTTCTAAAGATTTTAGGAATTCATTTGAAATTCTAATCTCATTTGTTTTAACCGATTTTAATCTTTCACTTTTTTCTTGCTCAATTATCGACAAATCATCCTTACTTCTTACTGGTTCTGCAGAAGAAGTAGTTGCTAACTTATTTGTACGTTCAAGCTGCATATCGTCAAGACTTTTTACAATTCTTGCTTTTCTTTCCCTTGGTTGAATTGTTTGATTATCTAAAGAATTACTTAGCTTTTCATCTAAAGGTGACACTTTTAATTCATCTGGCTTCTCTTGAGCACTAAGATCTTCAATTGTAGGTTCCTCAATTGTAGCACTATTTGTCTCAGAACTTTTAAGGTTCTCAAACGACGTAGATTCTTTTTCATCATATGTCATAATATACCACACTCTAAATATAACTAACCCGCTTAGTATTTATACTCTTCTGATTTGAAGAATTGTTTTTTGAAAATATCAGGGACTAGCATACTCACGTACCTCATGTACACTGCGTGTGCTTGCTCCTCATTTTCAAATCTAATTCTTCAAATCATTTGAGTATATAGCTATCTACCTATACCAGTTTTTTTGCCGATAATGTTTTTTGTATCGTTCCCTTAAGCTTGCTTGTAGCTTTTTTGAGATTATCCCACGCTTTCTCTTGCGTTTTATCATCTTTAACAATAGAGGTGAACATTGCACCCATACTTTTTAAGAAATTTTTCAAATCTCTTGTAAACGATACATTTTCATTGAGTGGAACCTTATCATGCAATTTTTCAAAAAGCTCTCTTGCTCCAGTAGCGTCTTTTGCTTCCTTTAACCCTTCTTTCACTGCCTTAATTACAGGAACAAATATATCCTTTACATCACGTTTTAAATCTTTCCCTACTTTTTCTACCTCATCAAGCAGATCCGCATCAACTCTTTTAACTTCTTCGAAATTACTTGGTTGCTTATTGCATCATGGATTCCTCTACGCAAGTCTTTAATGTCTTTAGCAAGACCTTCTTTTATAGACTTAGCTTCTTCTAGTAACTTATCTCTAAATCTCATAATTCCTCCTTTAGGTTATAATGGTTTCTAATATTCTTCCAACCCCGTTTCTACCATCAACTAACTTGTTGTGAATTAATAAGCTAGTTAGGTTGTCTCGTATCAATTGATAATGCGTGTAGTCCACTAGCTAGCTCATCTGCTAAAAGATTGTTAATCATTTTATGTTGTTCTAGCAAACTTTTTCCTATAAAAGCTGTGGTAAAAATTTTAATTCTAAAATGGCTCTCAGTAGTGCCACCAGTATGGCTGGCATGTTTGGAACTTTCGTCAATTATTTTGCAATAATGTGGTTTTAACACATCTAATTTACTTTTTATTCTATTTATTTTGCTCATAATTTTATAATATAAAACTTTTACTTGTATCATTCTACTAGGATTTTAGTATTTAGTAAATTTATATTAGTTTAGTTATGATAAAATTAGATACGAAATTTAAAAATTTACAATTTGAGCTTGATAAAGTAGAGGGTGGATATTGTATTTCTTTTAAGTTACTAAATTATAACGAATTGAATGCTATGATGGGTGGAGATATTCACATAATTGACAAACTTAATAAAATTATTTTTGAAGTTTGTACTGAATTAATCGCCGATTCTGTCACATCGATTTATAAACACATTGAACATGATCTAATATTATTAGTTTTACCCATATTAGACTCAAATATAGTCAAGGAAATTGCACTAAAAATACATTTATTATCCCAACTTTATGTTGACGATCTACTACCTACAGTTTATATGAATTGCAGTATTGCTAGTATAGAATTTCCTAAATTTAGTAATAAAGCCGAAGAAATTTATAATTTATTGAACTGGCTAATTTCTTATCAAGGTGACCAAAATTATTATCGTGAGTATGATGCTAAATATTATAATATTGAGTACCTTAAAAAGTCCAATAAACAGCTTAATCTCTTAAGAAAAGCTCTCTCAAACAAAACAATGGTTTTTGCTTATCAACCAGTTGTTGACCGTAAAACAATGAAAGCTCATTATTATGAATGTTTACTGAGGGTTCCTGATACAAATAACCATCTGTGTTCTGTAGGAGCAATAATCCCAAAGGCTGAAAAGAAAGGTTTAATTTTTATAGTAGATCAAGTAGTGCTAGAAATGGCAATCAAAGAATTAAACGCTAACCCAGACTTAACACTTGCAGTTAATATCTCAAATATTGGTACATTAGATGCTCCTCTGCTAGTAATAGCAGAAAAATTATTACAAACATATGATGTTTCAGGAAGATTAATTATCGAAATTACTGAAACTACCCTTAATCAGCATTATAAACAAATAAAGTATTTTATGCACAGATTAAGAAAATACGGTTGTAAATTTGCTTTAGATGATTTTGGCTCTGGGTTTACTTCATTTAAACAATTACAAAATCTGCCAATAGATATTGTTAAAATTGATGGTAGTTACGTACGTAACGTTACTAGCAATCTACAAAGTCAAGACTTTATTAAAAGATTAATTAAAATCTCTGAAAATTTGGGTATTCAAACTGTAGCAGAATTTGTTGAGAATGGTAAAATTGCCAAGTTCTTAATCAATCTAAAAATTGATGCTATGCAAGGCGATTTCTTTTCACCTGCATCGGTTAATAGAATAAAATAATCAGATATAATTAACCCTATTAGTATTTAGTCATGCAAACTAACGTCATTGCTAGAAGCTACTTTAGTAGCGACGAAGCAATTGTAAGTTATAAGTATGATATAATAGCTATTGAAGTCAATGTAAATAATGATTTATATTGACTTTAAGGGGCTGTTCAGCAATAGCCATAATAATAACTATTGCTATGCGGGCGTGAGCGACCGTGTGGCAATTGGTTTTAAGACCGAATGGCTCCTGGTACTCTAGCCCAAATCCCCGAGACGTTTGAATAGTTGACTGGGATGCTTTTGCACGCCCACTTACAATCGTAAACATTAAATATCTCGAGGTATATATGCTATTATATAATAATTTTATCAGTCTTGACATAGGAAAATTCAATTTTGTTGTTGCTATTCATGGTAAAAAAGAAACTAAAGAATTTGACAACAACTCTAATGGAATAGTTGATTTTATCAAGGATTACAAAAAAGAGCTTAGTTCTGCATTATGCGTTTTAGAGACTACTGATGGATAAGAAATGGAAATATTACTAACTCTTTATGCTCAAACTATTGCTGTGCATAGAGCCAATACCCGCAAAGTCAAAAACTTTATTCGGTCTTTTGATAATACAGCTAAAACTGATAGTCTTGATGCAAAAGCCCTAGCACTTTATGGTTTTGAACGCTCAGAAAGATTAGAGTTATTTAAAGTACAATCTAAACAAGCTTTAGACTTATATGAACTAGTAGGACGCAGGAATGATCTCAAACAAATGCTAATTGCAGAAATAAATAAATCACAGTTCCTGAGAACTAATTTAATCAAGTCTAGTTATGTTAAAATGATCGAAGTATTAAAAGAACAGATTACCTCTATTACTAGAGAAATAGATAGCTTAATAGCGAGCGATAAAATCTTATAAGCCAAGAAAGAGACTTTGTAAACTATTGCTGGTATAGGTAAAGTCGTATCTAATGAGCTTATAGCCTTGTTACCTGAGCTTGGTACATTAAACCGTAAGCAAATAGCCTCATTGGTAGGCGTTGTCCCAATATAGCCAAGTTCCAATAAATAGGATATAATAATGTCATTATGACATATTCAATAGATTTTCGAAAGAAAGTATTTAAGATAAAAGAAAAAGAAGGATTAAGTTTTGCGGAAACATCA